>JAOAPH010000090.1 GCA_025462835.1 Candidatus Angelobacter sp.
ACACCCACGTTGCCTTGAACGCGGAGCGGGACGGAGTGAGTTATTTCAACTCCGGGTCTTGGATCGACACGCAATGCACCTACATCACGATTGATTCTGAAGGAGCGCAAATCCATGTCTACACAGACGGAATTGACCATAGTGATTCCAACGAAGAACGAGAGCTTGTTACTGCCTCTCCTTTTGGATTCCTTGGTGAAGCAGGATTACCCGGGGATGCGGCATACCAAAGTATTCGTTGCTGACGCTGGCTCTACGGACGGCACGCAGGACATTGCGCTCTCGTATGATCCGCTGCTCGACATTGAAGTAATTCCTGGCGGATTGCCCTCCATCGGACGCAACGCCGGCGCGCGTCTGGCGCAGACGAAATTCGTCCTCTTCATCGATGCCGACATGGAATTGCGAGACAAGACGCTGATTCGCCGGTCACTCGAACTCGCAAACAAACGCAACCTGCATTGCGTGACTACCAACATTGTTTGCCGGAACGGAGGCTTTCGCGACGATTTTCTCTATCTCGCCAACAATATCGCGCAATACGGATCGTTGCTGGTGAAGCCCTTCAGCACCGGAATGTACATGTTGTTTGAGACGGCGACATTCCACAACTTGGGCGGCTTTCACGAGAAGGCGCTCTATGCTGAGGACTATCTGCTCAGCAAGAAAGTCAGGAACAGGAATTTTGGGATCGTGTCGGGCGCTATCTACACAACCAACCGTCGTTTCCGCAACATGGGACATTTCACCATCGCTACAATGTTCTTGAAGACGGCGTTGAATACATGGAATGACAGCTACTTCATGCGCGACCAGGAGTACTGGACATAGATTCCGATAGGCGCGACAACGATTGACTCCACAAACAGGCGACCAGCCACCCCGGGACCTCATCTTCCCTGAAGGATTTCTTTGGGGCGTCTCTACGTCCGCCCATCAGGTGGAGGGCAACAACACCAAAAATCAATGGCACGAGTGGGAGCGGCAGGGCCGCATCAAGACGGGCGAAGCCTGCGGGTTTGCCTGCGGCTGGTGGGAGAACGCCGAGGCAGATTTCGATATCGCGCAAAAGATGGGACTCAACTCGTTGCGGCTCTCTGTGGAGTGGAGCCGCGTTGAACCGCGGCCCGGAGAATGGGACGCCAACGCCTTTAAACGTTATCGCGCGATGCTGAAGGGGTTGTGTGAGCGCGGCATCAAGCCGTTCGTTTCACTGCATCACTTCACGAATCCGATGTGGTTTGAGCGCGAAGGCGCTTTTCTCAATCCCTCGGGAGTAAGTCATTTTGAGAGGTTCGCGGTGCGGGTGGTCAAAGAATTCGGCGACCTCTGCAGCGACTGGGTGACAGTGAACGAACCCAACGTCTATGCCGGAATGGGATATCAACTGGGAGAGTTCCCGCCCGGCTTGCGCGGCAAGACACTTTCAGCTTTCAAGGTTTTGGGAAATCTTTGTCGCGCGCACGCCCGTGCCTATCGCGCGATTCATGATCTGCAACCCAACGCGAACGTGGGATGGGCGCAACACATCCTGGCGTTTACGCCCGGACGTCCACACTCGCCAGTGGACCGCTTTCTCTGCTACGTCCACGATGAGCTATTTAATAAGAGCTTTATCAAGATGATAGCCACCGGTAAGGCGCCGTTCCCTTACAACCTGGTTTGTGGCGACTTGAGTTCCGCCAAAGACACTTGCGACTTCGTTGGCGTCAACGTCTACAACCGTGCGCACGTGGAATTCGATCTGCGCTGGGCCAAGACTCTTTTCTCTCGCATCTTCATCCCTCCTGATCTTCCGCAAGGCGACCACGGCGTGGAAGCGCCGTATGGCGAGGCGTTTCCGCAATGCCTGGCGGTGGCGGCGCAATACGTCCAGGGCTTGAAGTGCCCTATCTATGTTCTCGAAAACGGAGTGCCGGATAGAGATGACCGCATTCGTCCGTGGCTGATTCTGGAGGCCGTTCGGGAATTGCATCAACTGGTGGAGCAAGGGTTCGATGTCCGGGGATATTTTCATTGGACTCTTACCGACAACTTCGAGTGGTCAGAGGGCTGGCGTCTGCGTTTCGGTCTGTATCACTTGAATGAAGTTACCTTGGAAAGATGGGCGCGGCCCAGCGCCAAACTGTATTCCTCGATCGCCAGACACAATGGACTGTTGGCGAGGCACAGGAGCGAAGCATCTCAGCTTTCGCAAAGTGAAAGTGTGGTCAAGAGCGCTGGTCTCTAGCGGACAACCGGACATGTAGCTTTGACAATCGCATACGCAGGTGGAGGAACTCATGGGTAGGCTTCTGCTGATAATTGTGTTTCTGGGGACCAGTGGGGCGCCGGCGCAAACGAGTCAAGCAGCACCCAGCCAGAAGGGCAAAGGCAACGCAAGCCAGGTCTCGGTGCAGGGCTGTCTGAGCGGGTCGAACGGCAGCTACCTATTGACTGACAAAACCGGCAATACATACCAGTTGACCGGCATCGCCGCCGACCTCAGCAGCCATGTCGGCCAGCAGGTGAAGATAACGGGCAGCGCGATCCCATCGTCTGCCGCCACCGCCAGCGAAACCACAGAGACGGCTGAAACAGCGCCGACTCGACGAAGCAGCTCCGAGGCTCAACCAAGCAAAATTACAGTCGAAAACGTGACCAAGGTCTCTGACCATTGCAGCCCAGGGCGCTAATTGCTGTCAGCGCGAGTCGCGGCACACGGCCCGTATCAGAATTAACATTTTTTTAACCCTGCAATCAGCGCACCTACAGTAGTCTGCTTAGTTCTGGTTTACGTCGTCTTGAAAACAATCGCATTCACACCGGAGATGATCCATGCGTTTTAAGGAATTCTTGGTCCGCTTTGCACTCGCGGCCCTCGTGGGATTCTTGTCGTTGTCATTCAATCTTTATTCCCAAGAGTCTCAGCGCGATCGAACGACGAACCTGCCGAACGGACAGAGCCTTGCGAACGGAACAAAGTCAATCCCGATCAACA
>JAOAPH010000103.1 GCA_025462835.1 Candidatus Angelobacter sp.
TGTGTCGGCATCACGCCATTCAACTTCCCCTTCATGGTGCCTCTCTGGATGTTCCCGGTTGCCATTGCCTGCGGCAACACTTTCGTCTTAAAACCATCAGAGAAAGTGCCGCGCTCTTCGATGCGCATCATCGAGTTGCTCTACCAAGCAGGACTACCCGCGGGCGTGATCAACGTAGTCCACGGCGCAAAGGATGTCGTCAACCAACTGTTGAATGATCCACGAGTTCGCGCGGTCTCGTTTGTCGGTTCGAGCCCAGTCGCACGATACATCTACGAGACCGCTTCGGCGAATGGAAAGCGCGTGCAGGCGCTCGGCGGCGCAAAGAACCATTCGGTCGTCATGCCGGATAGCGACATGAAATCGACTGTCGAATCGATCATGGCATCCTCATTCGGCTGCGCAGGAGAGCGATGCGTTGCCACCAGCGTTGTCGTCGCCGTCGGCGAAGCTGGTGACGCACTTGTGGCGGAATTAACCAAAGCCGCGAATTCAATGACCGTCGGCCCGGGAGACCAAGCCGGGATCACCATGGGTCCAGTGATTTCTCCGGAAGCCAAAGAGCGCATCCTCAGCATGATCGATGCTGGTGAAAAGGAAGGCGCAATAATCGCGCGTGACGGACGCGGAGATCGCGTCAACAAATCTGAAGGATACTTTCTCGGGCCTACCATCTTCGACCAAGTGAAGCCCTCGATGCGCATCGCCCGCGAAGAAATCTTCGGCCCAGTGCTTTCTGTGATCCGCGCGAAGGACTTGAAGGAAGCCGTCGAGATCGTCAACGCCTCGGAGCACGGAAACGCCGCGTCGGTCTATACCAAGTCCGGCACCATCGCCCGCGAATTCACCAATGCTGTGCAAACCGGCATGGTGGGAGTCAACATAGGTGTGCCTGCTCCAGTAGCGATATTCCCATTCTCCGGATGGAAAGGTTCGTTCTACGGCGACCTGCACGCGCTCGGCAAAGACGGCATTCGCTTCTACACAGAAACGAAAGTAGTAACCTCGCGCTGGGTGGATTAAACCAAATTAAACGTGCTCCGCTTGATGAACTCGCCAGATCCGGGCTTGCCGTCGAACTTGTCGCCGTTCACCAGCATGCGACCGCGCGACAGTACGATATCCGGCGTACCCTTCACTTTCATACCTTCAAACATGGAGTAATCCACACGCATGTGGTGAGTCTTCACGCTGATCGTGTGCTCCCGATTCGCATCGAAGATCACGATGTCCGCATCGCTGCCGATGGCGATAGTCCCTTTGCGCGGATAAAGCCCAAAGATTTTTGCGGGCGTTGTCGCAATTAATTCCACGAAACGGTTCACGCTGAATCGTCCCGCCGCAACTCCACCTGAATAAATCAAGCTGTACCGATGTTCCACCCCCGGCCCGCCATTCGGGATTTTTGTGAAATCGTTCCGGCCTAATTCTTTCTGCTCTTTGAAACAGAATGGACAGTGGTCCGTAGAAACAACTTGCAAATGATCGTGCTTCAGCCCGTTCCACAATTTTTCCTGGTGCCATTTTTCGCGCAGCGGCGGAGTGAATACGTATTTTGCGCCCTCGAAGCCCGGCCCTTCCATGTCCTCGAGCGAAAGATAGAGATATTGCGGGCACGTTTCCGCATACACAGGCAGCCCGCGATCGCGCGCCTCGCGGACTTTTTCCAGCGCGTCATTAGAACTGAGGTGGACGATGTAAACCGGCGAGCCCGCCATCTCCGCTAGCGCAATTGCCCTGGACACCGCTTCTGCCTCGGCCGTCGTCGGACGCGTGAGCGCGTGATACTTCGGCGCGGTCTTCCCTTCTGCGAGTGCCTGCTGCACCAGCACATCGATCGCACCGCCGTTTTCTGCGTGCATGCAGATCATGGCTCCGTGCTTGGCAGCCTGCCGCATCGCCTTAAAAATGCTGCCATCATCCAGCATGAAAACGCCGGGATAGGCCATGAACAGCTTGAAGCTGGAAACGCCCTCGCGCACCAGTGCGGGCATCTCTTCCAGTTGCGCGTCGGGCAGATCAGTGATGATGCAATGAAAGGCATAGTCGGTGATCGCGCGGCCTTGAGCCTTGGACATCCAGTCGTCGAATGCCGTGCGTAGCGTTTGTCCTTTGTACTGGATGGCGAAATCGATCAGCGTTGTGGTTCCACCGAATGCAGCGGCGCGAGTTCCGGTCTCGAAATCGTCGGCGCTGCGCGTTCCGCCAAAGGGCATGTCGAGATGCGTGTGCACGTCGATCCCGCCGGGCAAGACATACTTGCCTTTGGCATCGAGGACTTGTTTGCAATTGCCGCGCGGCAGGTCAGTGCCGATGGCGACGATCTTCCCGCCGGATATCGCAACGTCTGCCGCATAGGTGTCTGTCGCAGTGGCTACGGTTCCATTCACAATCAGAGTGTCGAAATTCATTTGTCCCTCGTGAGCTGGATGGGAATCATCGCATATTCACTCTGTATCGCGAAACGAATTTGTGCTAGACTCCGCGCTTTCCACCCCCTGTTCATGCGGCAGGGGTCTTCGCTTTTCAGGAGAGACATGCTGAAGCAAAACGCTCCTCGGCTCACTCCCGAGCAGTACGAGCAAAATTTCGCCGACATCAATCCGCCGCTTACTCGCTCGCAGGCTCTTGAAGAAGGATCGCGATGTCTCTTCTGTTATGACGCGCCCTGTATCAAGGCGTGTCCGACCGGGATCGATGTTCCGCAATTCATCCGCCAGATCGGGACAGGCAACGTCACCGGCGCCGCCAAGACGATTCTGAATGCCAACATTCTCGGGCACAGCTGCGCGCGCGTCTGTCCTACTTCCGTCCTTTGCGAAGGCGCATGCGTGCTCAACCTGGAGCACAAGCGCCCTATTGATATCGGCAAGCTGCAACGATACGCCGTCGATCACGTCATGGACACACTGCAACTCTTCACGCCGCCTGCAAGCAACGGACGCAAGGTTGCACTCATCGGCGGTGGTCCCGCGAGTCTCTCTTGCGCCACCGAACTGCGGCGACACGGATACAACACAACCATCTTCGACGCCAATCCCGATCCCGGCGGACTCGACACCTACGGCATCGCCGCTTACAAACTCCGCGCCGAAGACGCCGTGCGTGAGTTCGGCCTCGTTCGCCGACTCGGCGTCGAGATCCGCAGCAACGTCGAAGTTGATGCCTCCAAACTCCCTGAACTAGAACGCGAGTACGATGCCGTCTTCATCGGCATCGGGCTCGGCGGGACTGACGACCTACAGATTCCCGGCGAAGAACTCGAAGGCAGTTGCGACGCGCTTACCTTCATCCGCAACACCAAAGAACAATCGTTCGACAAAGTCACCGTGGGCAACCGTGTTGCCGTGATCGGCGGCGGAAACACCGCCATCGACGTCGTCACCGCAGCGCGCAGACTCGGAGCCGAAGAGATCTACATGATCTATCGTCGCGGTGAAGCCGAGGCTTCGGCCTTCGAGTACGAGATCGAGTTGGCGAAAAAAGATTCCATCACCTTCGTCTGGCAGAGCGTTCCCACGCGCATCCTCGGACGCGGCAAAGTCGAAGCCCTCGAGTGTGTGAAGACAATGCTCGGACCGCCCGACGCTTCCGGACGACGCGGTCCCAAATCTATCGCCGGCAGCGAATTCCGCCTCGACGTCGACATGGTCATCAAAGCGCTCGGCCAGAAACGCAAAACCGAATTCCTCGAATCCATCTCTGGCCTGAAGCTGGAACGCGGCTGCGTGCAAGTAATTTCAGCAACCATGCAAACGGCGAATCCAAAATACTTCGCCGGCGGCGATTGCGTGAACGGTGGCGGCGAAGTAGTGGACGCCGTTGCTCATGGCAAGACCGCGGCATCGGGAATTCACCAGGTGCTTGAGGCCGCAGCTTCAGCGAGGAGAACACATGCCTGATATCAGCATTGATTTTTGCGGAGTGCGTTCACCTAATCCTTTCTGGCTTGGCTCCGGCCCGCCCGCTAACACGGCGTATCAGGCGATGCGCGCGTTCGACGCAGGATGGGGTGGCGTTGTCTGGAAGACTATCGGCGATCCCATCATCAACGTCTCGTCGCGTTATGGCTCCATCGACTACAAATCCGAGCGCATGATCGGGTTGAACAATATCGAACTCATCAGCGATCGCCCCATCGAAACCAACTTCCTGGAAATCGCGGAAGTAAAAAAGAAATATCCCAAGCAAGTTGTGGTCGCTTCGCTGATGGTCGAATCGAAGCAAGCCGCTTGGCATGAGATCGTGCGCCGCGCCAATGACTCCGGCGCCGATCTCCTCGAACTCAACTTCGGATGTCCACACGGCATGTCCGAACGCGGCATGGGAGCGGCTGTCGGACAGGTTCCCGAATATGCAACCATGATCACCACCTGGGTGAAAGAGATGGCGCAGGTTCCGGTCATCGTGAAGCTCACGCCCAATGTCACAGATATTTCGTTCATGGCGGCCGCAGCCAAACAGGGCGGAGCGGACGCGGTCTCACTCATTAACACCATCAACAGCCTCGTCGGCGTTGACCTTGACACTATGGTTCCCCGCCCCAACGTTGGCGGATACTCCAGCCACGGCGGCTACTGCGGTCCCGCAGTGAAGCCGATCGCGCTGAATATGGTCGCATCGGTCGCGCACAATCCCAAGGTCGGCATTCCTATCTCCGGCATCGGCGGCATCTCCAACTGGAAGGACGCGGTCGAATTCATGCTACTGGGTTCGACATCCGTCCAGATCTGCACGGCAGCGATGCACTACGGCTTCCGCATCGTCGAAGACATGATCTCCGGCTTGGACGGCTATCTCGCCTCCAAGGGCATGAACTCCGCAATGGAACTAGTCGGCAAGTCCGTCGGCAAGGTCGAGGACTGGGGCAATCTCAACCTCAACTACAAAGTTGTCGCAAAGATTGATGCCGAGAAGTGCATCGGATGCAATCTCTGCTACATTGCCTGTGAAGACGGCGCGCATCAGTGCATCACCGCCGCACCGCGTCCAGTGGGCGACCTCCGCCATGGAACTCCCGCGAAACACGTTCCTCATGTGATCGAAGAAGAATGTGTCGGCTGCAATCTTTGCGCGCTCGTCTGTCCTGTGCCGCAATGCATCACCATGGAAGAGATCGACTCCGGCCGAGGTTCCATGAACTGGCGGCAACTGCAAGAGGCTAGGGGTAAGAGTCCGCAGTGCAGCATGGAAGAGCTGTTGGCGAAAGTCGCAAAGGCCTAGGCTCTGCGACAGGGCCATATTTTGTGCGACGGTGAGCATCCCGTCGAGTCTAATCAATTCAAAGTACCAAATCTTATGGCAGAGGTGATGGTGTGAAAATTGTAGTAATGATCGCGCGAATCCTGTTAGGCCTGATATTTCTTGTCTTCGGGCTGAATGGATTCCTGCACTTTATTCCTATGAAACCAGAAGACATGCCGACGGGACTTGCCGGCCAATATATCGGAGTACTGATGCAGTCGCATTACATCTATTTTGTATCTGCCGTTCAGGTAATCGGCGGAGCACTGCTGCTCGTCAATCGGTATGTTCCGCTGGCGCTCGTGCTCCTGGGCCCGGTGATCGTGAACATTCTCCTGTATCACATCCTGATGGATCCAAAAGGGATTGTCCCAGGCATAGTCGTAACCATCGCCTGGGCGATTGTGGCTTACAGTGCTCGCAAGAATCTCTCGGGAATCTTCGCGCAACGTATTGAAGTCTAATTTCAGAGTTGAAGAGTTCAACGACACCCAATCCTCGCGATTGGGTGTCGTGCTTTTTAGCCGACTTTCCATGCATCGACTGGGATTTGTTCGCATCTACCAACATGCGATGCGTATCTCGAGGAGGACTTCATGGGAAAGCTGGACGGAAAAGTCGCACTGATCACGGGCGGTAATAGTGGCATTGGTTTGGCAACGGCGAAACGATTTGTGAAAGAGGGTGCCTACGTCTTCATAACGGGCCGCAGACAATCGAATCTTGATGAAGCGGTAAAGCAGATTGGGTCGAACGTCACCGGAGTACAAGGCGATGTGGCGAAGCTCGACGATCTGGATCGGCTGTTCGCGCAGATCAAGAAAGAGAAGGGCAAGCTGGATATCGTATTTGCCAATGCGGGCGTCGCCAAATACGCGCCGCTGGGGACAATCGACGAAGAACATTTCGACAGCATCTTTGGCGGCAATGTGAAGGGCATGCTCTTTACCGTTCAGAAAGCCCTGCCTCTGTTGCCCGATGGTGCATCCGTCATTCTTAATGCATCGATAGTGGGCAGCAAAGGGTTTGCGGCAAATAGCGTCTATTCCGCGACCAAAGCGGCGGTGCGCTCTTTCGCTCGCACGTGGACCACTGATCTCAAGGCGCGTCGCATACGGGTAAATGCCATCAGCCCGGGCCCGATCGACACGGAAGGTTTGCGTGAGCTGGTCGGCTCATCGGAAGTCGGCCAGGAGCGATTGAAGAACCTCAGTTCCACTGTACCGATGGGACGGTTAGGCACAGCCGATGAGATCGCGAAGGCAGCCGTCTTCCTCGCGTCGGACGACAGCAGCTTCGTCACGGGGATCGAGTTGTTTGTCGATGGCGGATTTGCGCAGGTGTAGCGCGAGTACCCACTTAGCGAAGCTAGGGCGGGGCACCCGATTTCTCCACATTTTTCTAAGTATCAAGAAAGCCATGGTGCGTCTAAGGCACCCTTCGAGTTCCTGCACTATGCCTGCGTTACGATTCTGAAAGCAGCTCCTTCTGAGAACTTGCGCACTGAAAGCCCCTGAGAACTTCCAGCGTGGGTAATAATGTAATAGTTGGCTTCAAGTCCGACGCCTGAGCGTATGAATAAACTTGCAAAGCTTACCTCGGCAACGCTTGTGATTGCGGGGATACTGATCTGTGTCGGCTGGCAGTTCCGGATCGGCTTTTTGAAGGGGGAGATGCTTGGCACGTTTATCTCTCCCAATGCCGCCCTCCTGTTTGTCCTGTTCGGAATCTCCTGCCTGCTGCAACTGAGAGCGAAGGGCGCTTTTCTGCTCGATGCAGGCAGGCTGGTTGGCGCGATGGTGGTGGTCTTTGCCGGTGCGATAATCGTCGAACATCTTTTCCATCTGAACATGGGAATTGATGCAAGATTTTTCCAACACCGAATGAGCGATTGGACTGCAAAGAGTCCGCCTGGCCGCCCGCATTTTCCAACCCTGGTCGCGTTTTTCATCGCGGGAATAGGCGCAGTCACAATCCGGATAAGGCGGGCAGGAAGCCTTTCTGATTGGTGTGCAACCCTGATTGGAGTGATCTCTTATCTCTCACTCATCGGCTACCTCTACGGCTTGAACGTGCTTTACGGCGGAGAGACGCTGCACACGGCATTCCTAATGGCATTGGTTGCAACCACCTTGTATGCCGCACGTTCCGAACCAGGCATTGCGCAGATCATATCCAGCGCAGAGGCAGGCGGAGTGGTTTTCCGACGCGTTGTGGCAGCAATTGTGCTGTTGATGCCGTTGTTTGGGTTTATAAGCATCCGTGCACAACAAGATTCTGTCATCGGTTTCGAGATGGGAACGGTCCTGCTGGTGGTGGTGACTGTATTTGCCTTCACCGCGATCACGGCGCATACCGCCACTGTGCTCAACGTGCTGGATGCGCAGCGAAAACGTGCAGAAGAACAAGTGGTGCGCAGCGAAAAACTCGCGGCCGCCGGTCGGCTCTCGGCAACCATCGCGCACGAGGTGAACAACCCGCTGGCCTCCGTGATGAACCTGCTGTACTTGGCGGAGACGGCAAATTCTTCAAAAAAAACCATGGAGTACATTCGCTCGGCGGATACGGAGCTCAAGAGAGCCTCCTCCATCATCAAGCGGACGCTCGGCTTTTACAAAGACGAAGCCAACCCTGAAGCTCTGAGCCTGTCAGAGCTTGTCAAAGAAGTTCTTGACCTGAATGAGTCGTTGTTGAGATCACAGATACAGGTGAACGCACATTTTTATTCGGTGGGAGCAGTGTATGCACGGGCGGGTGAGATCCGGCAGATCATTGGCAACCTGCTGGGAAACGCGATCGACGCCGTACAGGGATACGAGGAGCCGGAAATCACAATTACCGTGCAAGAGATGTCCGATGGGGTGGAGTTATCGGTTGGCGACAATGGCTCTGGCGTTCCGCGGGAGAACTTGGAGCAAATATTTGTGCCGTTCTTCACCACCAAGAAAGACGTTGGCACCGGACTTGGTTTGTACGTATCAAGGCAGCTCGCCGAAAAAAACGGTGGGACGCTGCGCGTGGAAAGCTCCACAATCAAGCGCTTTGCCGGGACAAGATTCACGTTGATGCTACCGCTAGCGACTCCGGTCTCTCCGAAACAAAAGCAGAGCGAGGCGAAAAGCTGAGGGCGTCAGAAAAATGGCCTCAGTGCTTCCGCCGAGGCCATTTCCGAAACCCGACTCCGTGACCCGCCACGTTCGGAAACGCAAAAAAAAGTCGCAACTCGACGCTATGAACTGGGTTGGATAAGTACTAGGATTGTTGCTGTTTGAAAAGCCCCTCTGCGGCGCTCGTCCCATGCATAGGTCACGCGGCTCGGGGCTTGGTCTTATAGAAGCGACCTTGGGCAGAATAAACGAAGCTTGTTTATTCTGCCAATTATCACGTGCGACATTTCGCGACATTCCTGTGGAAAACAAAAGCCCCACTTAGTTGATTACCTTTCCACCTCTCAGTAAGCGACAATCAGTCTTGCTCCGGCGATGACAGACTCCGCTGCTAAAATGCTTCACGCAGGAGGTCGCCATTCCATCCATCTTCCTCGCGTGATTAGTTTTATGCCCGTGACGTATGAGATCGATCTTGCCAAGAAACTGATTCGCACGGCGTGTGTTGCGGACGTGACCCTGGAAGAAGTGAAAAATCATTTTCGGGAACTAGAGCGAGATCCCAACCGGCCAGATCGTCTGAACGTTTTGCTCGATCTGTGTGAAATGACTTCCGTGCCGGAAATCTGGGAACTCAAAGCGGCGAGCCACGAGGTAGAGAAGATCCTCCGAAGCGTTCAATTCCAAGCCTGCGCCATTGTCGCCTGCAATGACGTCCACTTTGGCATGATGAGGATGTTTGAAGCCTTCTCACGTAAACACTTCACTGTCTCCCGAGTCTTCCGAGTGGCGTCGGAAGCGGAATCATGGCTTGCATCGCACGAGTTGAAATCCAACCCTGAGGGCAGTACCCCTCCCCTTTCGTAAGATAGCTAGTATCAGCAGCTTAGCGATTTTTGGTCTGCAAGTTCGTCAAAGCAATGCACTTTCGCGCAAAATATTCCCAGCAAAGAACTTACCCTCTGTTTACCAATTCATATCTGCCCCCACCCCTCCCCCAGGTAGGACGTCGAACTAGTCCAATCAGTAGGTTGCAGCTGGTATATCTCGCAAGCTGATGAAGACAAGCTTGTTAGGTGGTCGATATCCGTCAACACTGGAGATTCGTGGATCTTGCGCCAAAACGAAAGGTGTTTTTGCGGGATAAGAATTGCTCCCGTGTGTGCGACGACAGGTTGTCAAAGAACATTAACTAATAGCTAATTACAATTTATCTACTATAACTGCTACCGGAGAAGTTGTCAACAGAAATCAGCGTAGTGTCGCGCCTCTGGCGCTCTGTTGTACTCTGCACTTACCCACCGCTTACGCGGTGGGCTAATCACTTTCGCCGCTACGCGGCTTTCGAGAAATGTGCGATCAAATTCCCCGCCCTCGCAGGAGCAGGACGGGGCACGCGGCCTTCGCAGAAAACAGTTGAGTGTGCGCGTTCATCGTACAGACCATGAACAGCTCTCTGGCGCAATGTCTCCGATGCTGCTCATTCGCCGCAGTGCTGGTTTGTGCCGCGCACTTTCAACCCGATGCACTGGCGGAGACTATACCCGTGCGCCATGCTGAGGGAACCGTCCACGGCTTTCTCGTGCTGCGTACGAAAGAGGGCCGCAAGGTTGCGGTGGGCGATCAATTCCAGGTCATCCGTGGCGATAAGGTCACCTCTCGCTTGCTTTTCCGTTTCAAAGATGGTTCGGTCGACGATGAAACCGCAGTCTTTTCTCAACGCGGTAAGTTCCAGCTCATAACCGACCACCATATACAGAAAGGACCTTCCTTCCCGCATCCGATGGATCTCTCCATTGACGTTCGCCGCGGCCAGGTCACGGTCCGGGCTACCGGAAAGGATGGTAAGGAAGAGGTCACAACTGAGCACATGGACCTGCCGCCGGACTTGGCCAACGGCCTGGTTCTCTCGATAATGAAAAACATCCAGCCAGATACACCGGAAACAAAATTATCGATGGTCGTGGCTACTCCCAAGCCGCGGCTGGTTAAACTGGCGATCTCTCCGCGCGGCGAGGATCCCTTCTCCCTCGCGGGTTCCCCTCGCAAAGCTCTGCGTTACGTTGTGAAAATCGAGCTTGGAGGCATCACCGGCTTGGTAGCGCCGCTGATCGGCAAGGAGCCGCCGGACATTCAAGTCTGGATCATTGGCGGGGAAGCTCCGGCCTTTGTCAGAGAGGAAGGCCCACTGTATGAGGGAGGCCCCATCTGGAACATCCAGCTGACGAGCCCCGTTTGGTCGCAAACGTCCTACTCAGGCTCGACTTCACCGCAATTCTAATCTTGCCTCAACATTCGCCCGCCCTAGCAGAGCTAGGACTGATTGGATAAGAGCGAAGGCTCGATCGACCCGTGTAGTCTTTTTGGTTTGAGGACCAAAGGCTGCCAGGGAGGAAGGAGCCTACGCATGATGATTATAGGATGTGATTTTCATCCCAGCTGGCAACATGTTTGCTGGGTGGAGACCGAGACCGGGGAAACAGGGGAACAGAAGCTGGTGCACGGGGCGGGAGAGGCGCAGCGATTCTATCGCTCGCTGCGGTCGCCGGCGCTGGTGGGGATGGAAGCGACGGGCAACTGTCACTGGCTGGTGGACCTGCTGGCGGAGCTGGGGCACGAGCTGTGGGTGGGCGACGCCGCGCAGATCCGCGCCAGCTATGTGCGCCAGCAGAAGACGGACAAGCGCGATGCGGCGCATATTCTGAAGCTGCTGGTGGAAGGACGCTTCCCGCGCATCTGGATGCCATCGAGTGAAGTGCGCGATCTGCGGCAACTGCTGCTGCATCGCGCCAAGCTGGTGATGATCCGGTCGCGGGTGAAGAACGAACTGCAACACCTGGCGATGAACAAGGGCATGCAGCGCGGATGCAGGCTGTGGAGCGAGGCCGGGCAGAAGCTGCTGCGCGATCTGCCGCTGCAACCGTGGGCGGGGCGTCGTCGGGAAGACTTGCTGGCGCTGATGGCGATGTTGGACCGGCAGATCGATCCGCTGGATGCAGCCGTCACACAAGCGGCTCAGGGAGACAAAATGGCGCGCTTGTTGATGACCCAGCCGGGCGTGGGCCCGATCACGGCGCTGGCGTTCGTGCTCACCATGGGAGACATAAAACGTTTTCCCCGGGGCAAGCAGGCGGCCAGTTACCTGGGGCTGATCCCGCGCGAGCACTCCTCGGGCGGGCGGCAGAAGCTGGGCTCCATCACCAAGCAGGGCAATCGCATGATGCGCAGCCTGCTGGTGGAAGCGGCGCAGAGTGCGGTGCGCTACGATCCGGGTTTTCGCAAAGAGTATGCGCATCGCTGTCACCAGAAGCCGAAAGCCGTGGCCAAGGTGGCGGCGGCGCGCAAGTTGGCGGTACGGCTCTACTGGATGTTGCGCACCAACACGCCGTATCCGGAAGTTGTTCGCATCGAGAGCAGCCCGCGGGTGCCCCTGGTCGGCGCAAGCTAGACCG
>JAOAPH010000113.1 GCA_025462835.1 Candidatus Angelobacter sp.
AGACCAGCACTCCGCCAAGGACGCCGGCGTACACTCCGCCGATCACGCCCATGATCATTGTGGCTTCAAATGCCAGGTCAGCCGCCTGGAAATTCCGTACCATGTGCCTGACCTGCACACCCAATCCATAAGGGACCGAAATTGCAGCAGTGAGAATGGTGGTGTGGCGCAGCGTGCGGCCTTCTTCGCGAAAGAGGCGGGAGTGAAATTCGCGCGAACGCACCAGCGCCGCGGAGATCGCCGCGGAAACTCCCAACTTCACCAGGAGCGTTACCAGGATAAATTTCTCATCCATTGCGACTATTAAATCACTTCTTCATCTAACCGTTGTAGATACCTTTGAGGCTGGGTCAAATATGGCAGGAATAGCAGTGTCCTATAATTACCCCGTGAGTTCTTCCGACATGGTCCGCAAGATCGCAGAAGCTGACTTCCCTACGCGTTGGGGACACTTCCGCATCATGGGCTTTCAAGGCCGTACCGTTGAAGATCGCCGCGTGGAAGAAGCTGTCGCGCTGATTCATGGCGATATCGCTTCCGCTCCACCGCTGGTTCGCGTTCATTCGCAATGCCTTACCGGGGACGTTTTCGGATCGCTGCGCTGCGACTGCCGATTGCAACTCGAGATGGCGTTGACGATGATCGGCGCTGCCGGCGCCGGCGTGCTGGTTTACGAGCAGCAGGAAGGGCGCGGCATCGGACTGATGGCGAAACTCCAAGCTTACGCTTTGCAGGACGAGGGCATGGATACTGTCCAAGCCAACGAGCATCTAGGCTTTAAGGCCGACCACCGCGGATTCGAACTTCCTGCGCAAGTGCTGGTGGCGCTTGGCATCAAGGAAGTCCGGTTGCTTTCAAACAATCCTGAAAAGGTCGCTGCTGTGGAAGCTGCAGGCGTGAAAGTGATCGAGCGCGTTCCCTGCGAGATCGCACCTCAGGAGCACACTATGAAATACCTTAAGACGAAGCAGGAAAAGCTGGGACACCTCTTTGGCAAAGCGGGGAAATAACAAAAGTTATTTCCCTTTAATCGCCCGTCTGAGGTCCTTTGCATTGCGGACCGGCAAGTTATCCAACGCGTTCCTTGCCAACGCGGCGTAAATCTCTCCCGCACCCGGCACGTCCTTCAATGCGGCAATGTGCTTGCGGACGGTGGCGACATCGCCTCGGCGAATCGGCCCACTGAAGGCAGCATTAGAACCCTCCCGGAGGAAGTTCTCCAGTGTCTGCGACAGAATCTTTCCGACTAACGCATTCGGCTTGTTGATGCCCGCCTGTTCCGCAATCCTCTCCACTACGTTCAGCAATGAGACCAACAACGGCGATGAGAACGATCCCACTGCGTGATACAAAACTTTGCTGTCTGGCTTGAGGGTGAATACCTCCGCACCACCATTGATCTTTCTTGCGATCTCCCGCCCCACACGCACCGCCACTCCATCGCCCTCAACGCCAAAAGGAGTGCCGTTCAAGTTCGGTTTGCTGCCAACAACAAACGTGTTCATCGGATGCAGTGATCCCACAGCTGCGCCGTTGTATTTTAGCGGCGTCAATTCCGACGAGGTCAGCGCCCCGCTCGCATGGAGCACCACCTTTTGCTTCCAATCCGCCGCCCGCTTCGCCAGCTCACTGGCAACTTGCGCGATGGCACCATCCGTCACGCATAGCCAGAGCACGCTGGCATCGAGTTTCGCGCCGGCAACCGTCGATACGCTTGCGCCTACCCGCTTCGCTAACGCTCGGGCTTTGCGTAAAGATAGCGCTTCATCCCGGGCAATGATTTCTGTAACGCGAAAGCCGGCACGGTGCAGCGCCAGTGCCAGCACCCGTCCGACATTGCCAGGCCCGACTATCGCAATTGTCTTTTGGGGCGCAACTGTTTTTTGTGGGCTAATGTTCGATCTCCAGTCAGCCAATGATACACAGCACTGCACGAACTACGATGGTCGATAGTACACAGCAAAAACTTAACGTGAGCATTTATCATTCTGCGCATGGCAAAACGCTCGACCAAACGCTCTCAGCCGAAAACCAAAAATATCCAAGTCATTTCTTCCAAACTGATATACGAAGGTCCGGCCTTCTCCATTTTCAGCGACATCGTCCGGGAAGGTGAACACACGGGACAACGCGACGTCGTCCGCCATACTGGCTCGGTCGTGATCATGGCTGTGGAAGAGCCTCGCTCTGGGCGCGACGACGCTCTGGTTCTACTCGTGCGGCAATATCGCTACGCAGCCGGAAAATATTTATGGGAACTCCCCGCTGGACGCATCGATCTGGGCGAGAACAAACTTGCCGCTGCCAAGCGTGAACTGCTGGAAGAGACCGGGGTCCGCGCGAAACTGTGGAAGCGTCTGTACCAGTTTTATGCAAGCCCCGGCTTTCTGGACGAGACCATGGACGTCTATCTCGCGCGTGGCCTCACCATCGGCGAAGCGCAACCCGAAGAAGATGAACAGATCACAAAACGTTTTTTTTCGTTGCCTGAAGCGCTCGGCATGGTCGTGAGCAACAATATCTGTGACGCAAAGACCATGACGGGATTGTTGTGGCTGTACATGATGCTGCGTGAACAAAAGTAATAGGCAGCACAAAAGCCAGTACTCTCATCTACCTTGTAGCTCCTGCAACTGCAACTTGAAGAGAGGGCCTGGCACAAGTGTCCGATTCACAATTTGGTTCTCTCAGTCTTGTGCTGGTTGCTCTGCTCGGAACGGCCCATTTGCTTGGATACCTATTCGCCTATTTTCGACAGCCGAGGGTGATTGGAGAGATCCTGGCCGGCGTCTTACTCGGTCCATCCGTTCTGGGACACTTCTTCCCGAACATTGCAATCGGCAATGCGCACCAACCGGCTCTGGGCTTTCTTTTTAATCTGGGACTGCTCTTGTTGATGTTCGTCTCCGGCGCTGAGACCAAGAGCCTCTTCAGTCGTTCCGATCGACGCGAGATCGCATTTCTCGGCATCGTCGGAACTGGACTGCCATTCCTGATTGCCTTGGCCATCTCACCTCTGGTTCAGCAGCCGTTACTGATGGGAACTGCTGGCCAATCCACAGCCTTGTTATTGGTCATTGGTATCGCAATGGCCGTTACTTCGATCCCGGTGATTTCCCGTATTCTTCGCGACCTTGGCATTTTGGATACTCGATTCGCCCGGCTCATTCTCGGCGTAGCTGTTTGCGAGGACATTTTTCTTTGGGCGATTCTTGCGATTGCAGTATCCCTGGCAAAAGACGGGTCCGTGCCGGGATGGGTGATCGCGCTGCACACAATACAGATTCTCATTTATTCGGCGGTGGGACTGTTGGTAATGCCGAAGGTCCTCCGCATCCTCAACACCTCCAAATGGAATCTCTTGGCGACTAGTTCTCCTGTCGCTTACATTTCTTTGGTCCTGCTCGCCTACGCTGGGGTGGCGGCGGCTTTGGATGTCAGTTTCGTTTTTGCCGCATTCCTCGCCGGTTTTGCCCTAGGCCGCAGCGGTGATTCCCTGCGCGATGCTTTTCACACACTCGGCGGCATGGCGTTCGCGATCTTCATTCCTATTTACTTCGCGCTGGTCGGAAGCAAGCTTGACTTGACCAAGGGTTTCTCATTCCAGATGTTCATGTACTTTCTCGCGGGGGCGTGTTTTGTGAAGTTGTTCTCTGCTGGTTTGGGCGCAAGACTTGCCGGATTTCCCTGGCGCGATTCGCTGAACCTTTCTGTTGCTCTCAACGCGCGTGGCGGTCCCGGGATCGTCTTGGCGAGTGTTGCATTTGAAGCAGGAATCGTGAATCGCAATTTCTATACGACTTTGGTTTTGGTCGCGCTGCTCACATCGCAGTTCGCCGGTGCATGGCTGGATTTTGTCCTCCGCAAAAATTGGCCACTCCTCTCATCGACGGAGTCGGCGACGTTCTCTCATACATCAACTGAGGTTCGCGAATTTGAACCTGCTGCATAATTGTGAGACTTTACATCCCCTTTACATCACTGTTTACGCGTGTTTACTCTATTGACAACACATAAGCTGATTGCAACAATAAGGACAACGCCTTTACCATGTTCCCCAAGACGTTTTCGTATGTTGGCATCCGGCCTCCGGGCCGCCCGCTGATTTGCTGGGACGTCAAAGTTTAATGGTCTGGGTTAAATCAAGGGTTGTGGAAGTGGTAAGCAAGTAAAGCCGCTCCTCCCATACAGCACGGAGGGACGCTAGATGTCTCGTATGAAAGGCAAAGTAAAGTGGTTCAACAACGCAAAAGGTTTCGGCTTCATTGGTCGTGATGATGGGCCGGACGTTTTTGTTCACTATAGTGCAATAGAATCGGAGGGCTACCGCAGTCTTCAAGAAGGAGACGACGTAGAATTCGAGATCGCTCAAGGACAGAAGGGCCCGCAAGCCGAAAAGGTTACCCGCGCCGCATCGTAGATCCAGTAGCAAGGCACATCCTAGGGAGACCCAGCCACACATCGGCTGGGTTTTGTTTTTTGCATCAGGGAATACCACTACTCCGGCTACAATCTACGCGATGCAAAATACCCCCAAGGTCTTCCCCAAGGTATTTATTGTTCTCGTCAACTGGAACTCCTGGGGACACACCGTCGAGTGTCTGGAATCCATCTACCGCAGCGACTATCCGAATTATCAAGTCATCATTGTCGATAACAATTCGGCGGACGATTCGCTCGCAAATATCGCAGCGTGGGCCAGCGGTGATCTCGCTGCACCGTCCGGCGCGACCGAGCAGATGAAGTCCTACTCGAAGCCTCCCGTGGAGAAACCAATTGATTGTGTTTCGCTATCGCTGCAACAAACGAAAGAGAAACACCTTGATCTTCTGCCGCAGCCGCTCATCCTCATTCAGTCCGGATTCAACGCCGGGTTCGGCGGTGGGAATAATGTTGCCATGTTATACATTTCGCAGCGCGGCGATGCCGACTACGTTTGGCTTCTCAACAATGACACCGTCATCGGATCTGACGCCATCTCAGCAATGGTGCAGACCGCACAAACCGCTCCCGGCATCGTCGGCTCCGTTGTGCGAAATTATTTTCGCCCGGAAAAAGTACAGGCCTACGGCGGCGGACACTTCTCCTCATTGACCGGCAGCGCTCGGCTCTTCAGCAGGCCCACACGAAGGCCGCTCAATTTCATCTTCGGCGCCAGCTTCATGCTCGACCGCTCCTCGCTGGAACAAATAGGATCATTCGACGAAAACATCTTCATGTACTTCGAAGAGGTCGAATACTGCATCCGCGCAAGAGAGCTCGGAATTCTCATGTCGTTCTCGCACGCGAATGTCTATCACAAGATCGGGGCGTCCAGCGGAGACAAGCATTTTCAGTGGCTCAATCTGTATCGCAATCGCATTTACACCATGCGCAAGCATTTCGGCAACGGCCCGTGGATAGTGTTCACTGTGTTGAACTGGCTGATCAACGTCGTCAGTCCTTCGACCAGCAGCGACAAGAGACGCGCATCGCGTGAGGCGTTTTCCTATTTATGGGAAGACTCGAGAACGGGTGGCAGAGCTAAGGACTAGGTGCGCTAGAGTGGGCGTCCTACTTCGGGCAGCGCAGCTTTGCTCATCAGCAGCATACCCAACCTAAGCGTTGTTCTCTTCTTCGCCGCCTTCAGTGGCAGGATGCGGCAGTTGAAATTTTTAAGTCGGGAAAATGATTGGAAGTCGCCATGGACGATGAACGCTCCCAGGCTCTTGTCGTTCATCAGCCGGCTGATGTCATCGATGAAGTGTTCCAGTGACCAGTGGAAACCGATGGCGTAGAAGCTGTAGATCAGATCGTACGGACCATCTACTTTAGCCAGCGCTCGTTCTTGTGCATCGATGATCTTGTAATTCTTTAGTCCGTTGTAGTCCAGTAGCGTTGAGAGTAATTTCAAGTTTCCACAGAACGAATCTTCGAAGCGCGGCCCGCGCTTGTATTTGTATTTCGTCGAGTTCCCGTTGCCGTCGAATAGATGGAACTCGCTCTCCTGCCATCCGAACTTCTTGGTGAAGAACACGGCCGAGCGTCCCATTCCTGGTCCGATCTCCAGCACCCGCTTTGGCTTATCGAGCGATTGCAGCGCCGGAGCGAGCGCTTCGTACTCTCCCCAAGAGGCGGCATTCTGTTCTTTCTGCCAGAGCAGTCGGGACTTCTCGTTCGGTTCCAGCGTCAACTGCGTGGAGATCAGGCGAATGGCAGCGACAAGGTCCGGCGTAAAGGGCGGTGCCAGAAATACTGGCGGCTTACTCGCCAGCTCCGGATCGAGCGCCTGCTCGGCCTTCGCCATCTTCCGTTGCTTCAACCACGATTGTGCCGCTGCAAACATTTTGCGTGCTCCTCAGTGGCAATAAGAATACACGATGCGATTCCGCTCACGCACACTCATGCGCGGCGCCCAGTTAGGCACAAAGCCGTATAGAATCTCCCCATACAAATGGACAATAAGGCCATCGCGAACATCTTGTACGAGACTGCCGATCTTATGGAAGTCGCGAATGACGATCCGTTTCGCATTCGCTCTTATCGGCGCGCAGCCGAAGCCATAGAAGCCTCGCCCGAACGCATCGCGGACATCATTACCGAAGACAAGAAACTGCTCGCGATCCCCGGCATTGGTAAAGGGATGGTCGCCAACCTCAAGGAGATCTTTCGTGAAGGCAAACTTCTCCTCCATGCTGAATTGCTCAAGAAATATCATCCGTCGATGCTGGAGCTGTTGAAGATCCAAGGGCTCGGCCCCAAGACGATCGCGCTCATATGGGCTGAATTTCACGTCAGCGACATTGAGGGCGTGGAAAAACTCGCCCGCGAAAAGAAGATTCAAACCCTGCCGCGCATGGGCGAGAAGCAGGAACAGAAGATCCTCAAGGGCATCGAGGACTATCGCCGCATCTCCGGGCGATTTCATCTCGATGCTGCCGATATGACCGCGCAGAAATTGATCGAGCACTTGTCCGGCAAGCCGGGCATTGAAAAGATCACGCCTGCGGGATCACTGCGCCGCGGGCGTGACACCGTCGGTGACATCGACATTCTCGTCACCGGAAAATCGTGGAGTGCAAAGGCCGGAGCGAAGAACGGCAACGCCACTGCTGCCATCGAGAGGACACTGACCTTTCCCGGAATCCTTCAGGTGCTTGTCAAAGGCGACGATAAAGTCAGCTTCAAATTGCGCAACGGGATGCAGGTGGACGTGCGTTTCCTTTCGCCTGAATCCTTCGGCGCAGCGATGCAGTACTTCACCGGATCGAAGAACCACAACGTCAACCTCCGCCAGCGCGCACTCAAACAAGGATTAACGCTCAACGAATACGGGCTGGTGCGCGTCGAAGATCAAAAGCGTGTGGCGGGAAAAACCGAAGAAGAGGTTTACAAGGCACTCGGCCTCGACTACATCCCGCCGGAACTGCGAGAGAACTGCGGCGAGATCGAAGCTGCGGCCGCGCATGCTCTTCCCGAACTCATCACGGAAAAAGACATTCAAGGCGACGTACACATGCACACCGTCGAAACCGATGGCCGATGCACGATCGAAGAGATGGCCGCTGCGGCCGCCGAGCGCGGATACAAGTACATGGCTATCACCGACCATTCGAAAAATCTTGCCTTCGCGAATGGACTCGATGACGCACGCGCGGTGAAGCACATTGAAAAAATCCGCGCCGCCGATAAAGCAACTGCCGGTATCAAGATCTTCGCCGGCATTGAAGTGGACATCCTGATCGATGGCGACCTGGACCTCTCCGCCGATGTCCTCGCGCAAATGGATCTGGTGATCGCCAGCGTGCATTCACATTTTCAGCAGGAGCCCGCGAAAATGACCGCACGCCTGATCCGCGCGATCGAGAGCAAGAGCGTCTCCATCATCGGACATCCGACCGGGCGAATCCTGCTTCGTCGCGACGCCTATCCTTACGATATGGACGCGGTGCTCCGCGCCGCCGCGAAGAACAAAGTCGCGATGGAGTTGAACGCATATCCCGACCGGCTGGATCTCTGCGACATGCATTTGCGAATGGCAAAGGAGCGCGGCGTGAAGATCGTGATCAACACGGACGCCCATCACACGTCGCACATGGAAAAGATAAAGTACGGAATCCTTCAGGCGCGACGCGCATGGCTGACCAAGGCTGACGTCCTGAACACGCTGCCCATGGCTGACTTCGCGAGGGAGATGCGCCGGGACTAGATCTATCCATTCCTCCGGCTCGCTTTTCCGCATCTCACTTTTCAGAAGGTACGTAGCTATGACCGCACAGCCGCAACGACCACCGCACGACGCCGGCCACGTGCCAATGACCGAAGAGTTTGACAGCCCCCGCCGATCGCTTCCGCCGGCCGGTCCCGTACTCATCGCCGCAGTGGTGCTCGGCGTCGTAATCTACGCGATATTGCGCTTTACTGCTACGCCAACGCCGGCGAGCGGGAATATCACGAAAATGTTCCACGTGGAACAATCGACGGGTGACCGCGTCCTTGTTGCGGTGGAAGTCCACCTGAAGAACATGAGCCAAAAGCCAGTCTGGGTAAAGGGTGTTGACGTGAAACTCACGACTCCGTCCGGCGAATTCACTGATAAACCGGCACCGGGCAGTGACAATGAACGGTATTTTCAGGCTTATCCGGCACTAAAGCTGAGCGATGCCGCGCCTCTCACCATCGACACGAAGATTCAGCCGGGGAGTGAACGCGATGGAATCGTTATTGTTGCTTTTCCGGTCAACAAAGGTGGGTTCGAGAAGCGCCAGGGGCTGGAAGTGACAGTCCATTTTTATGATCAGAAGCCACTGGTGTTGAAGGGCTGAAGCGCTCGTTAATTCCGCTGTAGAAATTTCAGCCGCTTCTGATGATGGTGCGGGTCCGCAACGTCGTCGTATTTTAAGCAACTAATGGAGCCATCTACTTCCAACACCGCGAGCGAAACATCCGAAACCTTTTCTATGCCATGTTCCCGCAGCGCGCGGTTAATCTCGTCCATGCTGACGTGCTCTTTGGCAGTATGCGCGGGAATGACTTCGCCGTTGTGGATCAGCAGCGTTGGGGAGCCTTGTACGAACTTGCGGAAGCGCCGGTTCCCTCCGGAAACTTCTGCTACAAGATAGTTCAGTAACAACAGAGTAAGCGCGGCAACCACCCCGCCATTCAGCGAATTATCCGGGCCGGTCATCGCATTCTGCACGGAGTTGCTGAGCAGGAGCAGCAGCGCCAAGTCGAACGGCGTCATCTGGCCCACTTCCCGCTTTCCGCTCAGGCGTATGCCCACAATCACAACCAGATATACGACTGCTGTGCGTAGCGCAATCTCCAGCAGCGTGAGCCAGTTGGTGAACATCGGCTAGCGAGCTACTGCCGCAGGAGCCGTCTTCGGCGTGGAGATGTAGCCGGTCACCTTGTCTTTATCGATGTTAAAGACCACCAGTTCATACAACATCTTGTCGCGTCCGGTATAGAACTGGAGCGGCTCATTCATGTTGCGGTCTTTCTTCTCGATGGAGCGATCATCCGCGAAAACGTTGAGTGTGAATTTGCCTTTCTTCTTGTCAGTCTTCTTGAGAAGGAGGCTGACGGTGGAGACAGGGGTCGGATTCTTTTGCTTGGTCAGCGTGAACTCGAAGTAGTTGCGGTCGCCCTTGTGCTTGAGGACCTCAAGATCTTCACGGGTAGTGGCGATCAGGCCGCTCTGCTGTCCCAAGTCTCCGATGGTGCGTTCTAGTTTTGCTCTTGTGGCATCGAGGTCGGTGCGGGTGCTGGCGATATCAGTCTTGGTGCCAGCCACTTCTGTTTTAACGCCGGCAACGTCGCCAGTGACGGCACCGAGGGCCTGCTGCTGCTTCTGCTGTTCTTCGGTAAAGCGGGACTCGGAAGCCTTCTGCTGACGCTGCAATTGCGCCGTGCGGGCGGCAATCTGCTTTTGCGTCAGCCCTACTTTTTCACTCAAGTCCTGACTGCTAGCCTGAATCTCAGATTGCGTGGCAGCAATCTTTTTGCCGAGCTTCTCCTCAGAGGCGGTCTGTTTAGCCTCAAGCAAGTTAATGCGGTCATTGAGCTGATAGGAGAAATACAGGGAGAAGAGGACGTAAACGCCAAATACCCCGAGAACGATATTGCGTACGAGATTGCTGTTGCTGTTGTCAGCAGGTGGTTGTGCTTCAAGCATTGAAGTGTGCCTTTAGTTGTAAGTGAGGAACTCTCAATTGTTTAGCATAGCAGCGGGGGGTGTCAAATGCAGAAGCGGCAAAGCCACTGATTCGACGTGAGTCTCATATCTGAACACACAAAGCGTACAAAGGTTTCGCAAAGCGCACGCGCGATTGACGCGAGCCTCAAACCTGAGCACACAAAGGACACAAAGGTTTCACAAAGGGCACGACGCATTGAGGGTAGTAGTGGTCCTTGCATGCAGATAGGACACACCCGGTCTGGAGGTTGAATGCGCATTGCATACGTTAAATCTTTGCAAAAGGATCCTAAGGTGTGCAGCTCGGCAATGAAATTGCAACGGAAAGTGCAGCTGCTTCGGACAAGTTTTGGATATACGCTTCAGGTATTCTTCTTAAGTGATAGTCCAATCTCTATTTAGCTGACGTAAGCTGCTTTATTTAGGATTTGGAAGAAACCTTTTTAGGTGTGAACTGGAATTCTCCCCATGAGTATTTTTTTCCACATAACCGGAACTGCCAATCGCAGGGGAACGGCAATGGCAAAACGCTTTCATAAATTCGCATTCTTTCATAAGTTCGCATTATTGACGGTGCTCGTGACGGCATCGGTGCCAGGTTGGGGGACTTCCCAACAATCAAAGCAGTCCAAACCGCAGAACCAGGCGGACTCCCGCCCGGCTCGCCAGCTTCCTGAAGGGGGGAGCGAACTGCCCCTGCTGTCTGTCATCGGTATGGGAATTCTCTCTGGCGGAGTGCTTTCGGCAATGAAGACTCGGCCCGCGAGGAGCCGTTAGTACCTTCTTCACAGCTTCTTCTTGAGGCGGGACATATCGGTTGCGGTACAAAGGATTCCAGCATCTTAAGTTATGCCGGAGAATCCTGCCCTCATGAATTCAGCTTCAACACAGCCTCGAACGGACTACACCACCCCTTCATCTCCATCCAAGTCCGGCGGCTGGAGACGCTATCTCTCCTCTGTACTCATCATTGTAGGCACATTGATCCTGAGCTACGTAGCCTCACAGTATTACGGAATGTACCGGGAGCAAAAGGAGCTGGAGCAGGAGTGGGCCAAACAGCAAAACGTGCAACCGCACAAACCCGGCAATGCGCCCGTCAGAGAAGAGGGCTTGATCCGCGTTTCCATTCCCAAGATCAATCTGGACGCCATCGTTCTTGATGGAACGGGGCGCAAACAACTGAAGAACGGCCCCGGGCGGGTGATTGGGACAGCGCTGCCCGGAGAACCCGGAAATGCCGTGATCACTGCGCATCGCGATACGTTTTTTCGTCATATCTACGAACTGAACAAGGGCGATAGCATCATGGTGCAACGCAATGGAGAAACGTTGCGCTTTGAAGTGACGGGAAAGAAGATCGTTGAACCTGACGACCTTTCCGTGCTGAAACAATCTGACGATTCGCGTTTAACACTCATCACTTGCTATCCCATCTACTACATTGGTCCCGCGCCGCAAAGGCTGGTTGTCTTCTCAAAGCTCGCTGAAGACAAGAAGGCGGCGGCGAGTGGCGCGAGCGAGGCAGTGCGGTGATTCACGGCTGATCAGGTCAATGATCGTACCTCAGGGGCTAAAGCCCGGTTGCAGTAACGCCATGCGGCACGGCTAAAGCCGTGCCCTGTCAAACCTAGTCGTCCTCTCGCGCGGTCTCGGGTTGGGCACGACTAAAGTTGGGCACGACTAAAGCCGTGCCCTGTCAAAGCCGTATCGGCCTGCCGCGATCCTTGAGCTAAAGCCCGCTATTCCGCCGAGTCCCAGTTCTCTTGATGTCGGGCCCGACTAAAGTCGTACCCTGTCAAAGTAAGAACATCTTTATCTTTTACAATCATTGAGTGCGATCGAAAACGTGGGACGCGATCATCATTGGCGGCGGGATCATTGGTGTCTCCCTGGCACTAGAGTTGCGCCATCACGGCGCACAGGTGTTAGTTGTCGAGCGCGGTGAGCCCGGGCGTGAGGCCTCTCATGCGGGGGCGGGAATGCTTGCGGCCCTCGATCCGGAGACGCCGGCGGCGCTACGCGAGATGGCACGCGTGAGCGCAGCAAAGTATCCAGAGTTCATCGCGGAGTTGAAAGCGGAATCGGGAATGAGGATCGATTTCCGTCGGAATGGAACGATCTATCTGGCATCTGCTGAAATTCCCTGCGAAGGGACTGAGTTATCTGCAGCGGAGGTGAAGTCCCTGGAGCCGGGATTGGAGTGCTCGGGGTACGTTGCATACTTACTTGCGGAAGACAGTGTGGATCCGCGCGAGCTCATGGCTGCGGCGCTCGAGGCTGCGAAGCGACGCGGAGTGGAGATCGCGAGGGGATCACCGGTAACGCAATTGACGATTGAGGCCGACCGCGTGACAGGAGTAAGAACCACGAAGACGGGATTCGCATCGCCGGTAGTGGTCAACTGTTGCGGTGCGTGGGCGGGCGAAGTAGCACCGATCACGATTCCAACACGTCCCGTGAAGGGGCAGCTCTTGTCAGTGGTATTCCCGCAGCGCCCGCAACATGGAAGATCACTGGAGCACGTGGTTCGTGGAGAATCTGTTTATCTCGTACCGCGCAGCGATGGGCGAATCCTTATCGGCGCAACAGTGGAAGAGGCCGGATTCGACAAGCGCGTTGACACCGACGTCATCCAGCAATTGCAGCAAGCAGCGGCCATTCTTGTTCCGGAGATCGGCGAAGCACGCATTCATGATGCGTGGGCGGGCTTGCGCCCCGGGAGTCCGGATGGACTGCCGATCATGGGCAAGACTTCCGTCGGCGAATATTTCGCGGCCGCGGGACATTACCGCAACGGAATTTTGCTGGCGCCGGCGACGGCGATGGTGATGTCCCGCATCATCAGAGGCGCAGATCCGGAGATTGATGTTTCAGCATTTTCGCCCAGTCGATTTCCTTGTGACGAACATGTGGCCTTTCGGTCCGCATAAATAATTTCTTCGACGTGCACAGTTCGGTAGCGGCGGCCAAAGCACTCCGACGCAGATGTATACTGGAAAGTTCAGCCACTCTCTCCCAGGAGCACATACGCCAGACATGTCATCGGCCGCGGTCACGTTTGCACAGGATAAGAGCAACCAGCAACGCTTCCTCAACGAGCTGAAAGAACTGCTACGCATTCCCAGCGTCAGCACGTTGCCCGAACATAAAGACGATCTTCTTCGCGCTGCACAGTTTCTGGCCGACGAACTGAAGCGCATCGGCATGGAGAACGTTGAGATCATTTCCACCGGAGGGCATCCGCTGGTCTATTGCGATTGGCTGAAAGCGCCAGGCAAGCCGACAGTGTTGAGCTACGGGCACTATGACGTGCAGCCTCCTGATCCACTGGACGAGTGGAAAACTCCGCCTTTCGAGCCAACAGAACGCAACGGCAACATCTATGCCCGGGGTGCGGTGGACGACAAGGGTCAGATGTACATGCACGTGAAGGCGCTGGAAGCATTGTTGGCCGCGGGTAAGGGCACACTTCCGCTGAACGTCCGCGTACTGCTGGAAGGTGAAGAGGAAGTGGGTGGAGAATCGATCGCAAAGTTCGTCGCCAACAACCCTGCGCGTCTCAAGGCAGATTTCGCGCTGGTCTCAGACACCGAAATGTTTGCGCCGGACCTTCCTACACTGAACGTTGGGCTGCGCGGATTGATCTACACGGAGATTGAAGCCACGGGGGCGAAGATCGATCTGCACTCCGGCATGTATGGCGGCGCGGCACCAAATCCATTCTTTGCGCTGGCGCAGATCATCTCCAAACTGAAAGACGAGAATGGAAAGATACTCATTCCTCATTTCTACGATCGCGTTCAACGTCCGAGCGAACAGGAATTGCAAGCGTGGAAGTCTCTGCCGTTCAATGAAGAACATTATCGCGAGCATGAAGTTGGATCGAAAGAACTGACGGGAGAGCCCGGATTTTCAGTGCAGGAACGGACGTGGTCGCGTCCGACGCTGGAGGTTCACGGCATGCCTGGTGGATTCATAGGCGCTGGGGCGAAGACGGTGATCCCGGCGAAGGCAACGGCGAAAATCTCGATGCGCATTGTGCCGAATATGAACTCAGAGGAAGTCTTCAAGCTTTACAGCGATTTCGTCATGAGTCTTGCGCCCAAGGGGATATCGATCAAGGTGAAGTTGCTGAGTATGGGAGAACCCATGATCATACGGACTGACAATCGATTCGTTAAGGCCGCAACTGAAGCGATGAAGGAGGTCTTCGGCAAAGATACCGTTTTCATCCGCTCGGGTGGGTCCATCCCGATAGTTGCGGAATTCGAAAAGCACTTGAAGATTCCAAGCGTAATGATGGGTTTTGGATTGCCGGACGATAATCTTCATGCGCCGAACGAAAAGTTTCACATCGCGAATTTTTATCGCGGGATCGAATCGATCATAAGATTTTTGCAGAAGGTCGGAGCGTAGCGAAGAGACATAGGAACCCGCAAGACGGCTCAACAACGCTAAATGCTGCTTTCCTGGCGACACGAGCGTGTGAGTCCGATCAGATTCTTCGACTCGCGCGACGCGCTCGCTCAGGATTTCGCCTGCGGGCTCAGACGCCCGCAAAACGGCTCAAATTGAAAAATTGAGATTCGGGTGCTAACATCCCCACTTTGGTAGTTACACACACCCCACCAAGCTGCGCTTGGCGGGGACCCCGCAGGAGGAAGCTATGTCAGATGATCGCAACAATAATATCGGGTGGTTCCTGGCTGGTCTTGGCCTGGGTGCCGTGGTGGGAATTCTTTACGCGCCGAAGTCTGGACGCGAGACCCGCGAGTCCCTCCTGCAAACCGCGGAAGAGGGTCGTGAGTATGTGACGACGCGCGGCCGTGAAGCCCGGGAGCAGGTGAGAGAGATCGTCGATCGCGGCAAGGAGACGGTCGGCAAACAACGGGAAAACATCAACTCCGCGATTGAAGCGGGACGACAAGCGTATCGCGAGGCGACCAGCGATAAGAAGTCATAAACAACGCATTGAGGCAGCGCGGGGATGGTCCCCGCATCTGTCTGGTGCAAGAATCGGCTGAGAAGCGATAGGCCATTTAATCCAATATGAACGAGACTCTGCTCACCACATTCGTGATTGCGACATGTCTGGCTGTGATCATTCAAGCTGGAATCCTCGTCGCGCTTTTCTTTAACGTAAAGAAGACCAGCGAGAGGATGGAGGCGGTAGCGAAGCGCGTTGAGGTCAGCGTGGTGCCGGTGCTGGAATCCACGAAGGTGATCCTGGAAGATGCCACGCCGAAACTCAGAGAGATCACCGCGAACCTAGCCGAAACTACGGGAACACTGAGGACGCAGGTGGCGCGCATGGATGCCACGTTCAACGATGCGGTGGACCGCACACGCCTGCAAGTGATCCGCGTTGACGAATTGGTCAGCCGCACCATGGACAAGGTGGAAGAGACCACGGAGATGATGCAACACACAGTGCTGACACCGATGAAACAGCTCTCGGGAGTTATCCAGGGTTTGTCTGTGGGGATTGGATCGTTTCTGGCTCGGCGTCGAAAAACCTCGATGGAATCGGCGGGCGCGCGGGACGATGAGGAAATGTTTATTTGAGAAACAGCTCTTAGCTTTTAACTCTTAGCTCTTAGCCAACAGCGATTTTCAAAACAGCAGGCAGCCCTCTAAGGCTGCCCTTTTAATTGAAAGTTGTGTACTGGAAGAGCTAAAGGCTAAGAGCTAATAGCTAATAGCCGCCCTAGGCTATCCATCCGCCGCCGACAACCTCGTCGCCGTCGTAGAAAACCGCGGCTTGTCCGGGGGTGACAGCGCGCTGTGGCTGATCGAATGTGACCAGCACCTCATCAGCACCGGACGTTTCTAGTGTTGCGGGTGCGGGCTCATGGCGGTGGCGAATCTTGGCTTCGATGCGCATGGGGGCTTCGAGGCGCTCGATTGCGATCCAATTCAGGCGCTTCACCCGCATCGTCTTTATATAAAGCTCTTCCCCGCTGCCGACCACAACCTGCCTCTTATCGCCCTTGAGTTCGAGAACGTAGAGGGGCGAACCGGTGGCGACTCCCAGTCCCTTTCGTTGTCCGACGGTGAAGTTGTGAATGCCGGAGTGTTGGCCAACGACTTCGCCCGATGTCGTGACGAGATCGCCGGAGGTGTCCGGGAGCTCTTCGCCCTGCTCGTGCAGGTAGGCGTCGATGAATTGCTTGTAGTCACCGCCGGGAACGAAACAGATCTCTTGCGAATCAGGCTTGTCGGCGAGGATGTTGAGTCCGTGCTGACGCGCACTCTCGCGTACTTCCGGCTTGCGCATTTCGCCGAGTGGAAAACGGGTGCGGCTAAGTTGTTCCTGCGTGAGACCGAAGAGGAAGTATGTCTGGTCCTTGGAGCGATCGGCAGGGCGCTTCAGAATCCAGCGCTTGCGTGCCTCGTCATAGTGGTTTCGGGCGTAGTGTCCGGTGGCGATGAGATCGGCACCAATCTGTCTGGCTACAATGAGAAGCTGATCAAACTTCAAGTGATTGTTGCACAAACTGCAAGGGATGGGCGTGCGTCCGGAGAGATACTCACTCACGAACGGTCGAACGACATCGCGCTCGAAACGGTCCTGATGATTGACGACGTAATAAGGGATATCGAGGGTTTCGGCGACGCGGCGCGCGTCATAGACGTCGTCGAGCGAGCAGCAGCGGCCCTCGCGGTTCTCAGCCATTCCCGGCTGGTCGGCGAGACGGCGCTGGTTCCAGAGCTGCATGGTCAGGCCTACGAGCTTGTGTCCCTCGTCGCGCAGCATGGCCGCGACGGTCGAGGAATCGACACCGCCTGACATGGCTACGGCAATGGTCTGGGTTTCTGACATGTTGTTGTAGGCTGATAGCTAGCTGCTGACAGCGATCTTCTTATTATAAACGGGGCTCAGTTCGCGCAGGCGCGCGACTGTATCTGGCAGGATCGAGAGAGCAAAATCGATATCGGCTTCAGTATTGTGCTTACCCAAGCTGAAACGGATACTGGCGCGTGCCTGGTCGGGAGGAAGTCCCATGGCAGTGAGAACGTGTGAGGGCTCTATCGCCCCGGAGGAGCATGCGGCGCCGGTGGAGACTGCCAATCCCTTCAAATCGAGGGCGATGATCAGCGCTTCGCCTTCGATGTGGTCGATGTGAATGTTGGTGGTGTTAGGAACACGCGGCGCGTTCTCGCCGTTGAGGCCAGCGTCGTCGATGTTCTTAAGGATTGACGCTTCGAGGCGGTCGCGCATGGCAGCAATCTTCTGGACGGTGCCGTCGGCGAATGCTTGCATGGCCAGATCGGCTGCCTTGCCTAAGCCGACAATACCGGGAAGGTTCTCCGTTCCAGCGCGGCGCTGGCGTTCGTGATTGCCGCCGATGAGCATCGGCTTCAATAGAGTTCCCTTGCGGACGAACAGCGCACCTGTGCCTTGCGGCGCGTGCATTTTGTGTCCGGAGATGGAAAGCAGATCGCACCCGATCTTTTTGACGTCGATTGGAACTTTGGCGGCGGCTTGCACGGCGTCTGTGTGGAACGTCACTCCCGCTTCCCTGGCAATGCGGCCAATCTCTTCGACGGGTTGCAAGACTCCCGTCTCATTATTGGCCATCATGATGCTAATGAGCTTGGTGTTGGGGCGAATGGCAGAGCGGACAAGATCAAGATCGACGACTCCGCGGGAATCAAGGTCAACGTAGGTGACTGCAATCCCGCGCTCCTCAAGCACCTTGCACGCATTCAACACAGCGTGATGCTCGATGGTGGATGTAATCACGTGGTCGCCGGGGCCGGCGATTCCAAACACTCCAAGGTTGTCGCTCTCGGTGCCACCGCTGGTGAAGACCATTTCCGCGGCCCGGCATCCGAGAAGCTTGGCAACCGATTCCCGCGCCTTCTCCACCGCCGAGCGGGCGTGCTGGCCGTAATGGTGAATCGATGAGGCGTTCCCGAAAAGCTCGAGATAGTACGGACGCATCGCTTCCAGTACCTCAGGGAGGACCGGCGTGGTGGCGTTGCTGTCCATGTAAATCCGTTGCATGTGATTATTTTACGCTGATTGGATGAGGGTACTACCGCAAAGGACGCGGAGGACGCAGGAGAAATAGAACAATTGCATCAATGACGAGTGGCGCGCAACGCATCCACCTCAGGGGCTAAAGCCCGCGAACTGAACAACTTTGCGACACGGCTGAAGCCGTGCCCTCAAATCAATCCAAATCAAGCGGTTATGAAACTCTCAAATCCGCATCAGCCGTTATGGAATGAGTTACGGAAACTTGACACGTCATACTGTTTTGCCCATACTCTCTCCATGCGCTTCACTGCGACCTACGCCTATTATTACTACGCGACCCTAGACACGGGACGTGTGCGGAGGCGTATGCGCTAGGCGCGCAGACAAATCAAATCACAAACGGCCCGTGAGAAACCTCACGGGCCGTTTTCTTTTTGGAGGCAATAATGATTGAAGCAGTGACAAACGAATCGGAAGCATTCATAGAACAGAATTGGAACGCCTATCTGCCGGAGCAACACGAGATCTGGAGCATTCTCTTCTCGCGGCGCATGGCACAACTCAGAGATGCAGGAAGCAGTGCATTCTGCAACGGCATAGATCGGATCGGGCTGGTGCAGGACCGCGTGCCTGATCTGGAGCTAGTCAATTCCCGACTGGAGGCGCTTACCGGATGGCGAGCTGTCCCGGTCAGTGGGTTTCTCGACGCCAAGCTGTTCTTCAAATGCCTGTCCCAGCGGCGATTCCCCACAACAATCATTGTGCGCACCAGAGAACAAATGGATTATCTTCCCGAGCCCGACATCTTTCACGATGTCTTCGGCCACGTGCCGCTGCACAGCGATGCGACCTTTGCGGATTTCCTGCATCGCTTTGGAGCGGTTGCGGCTTCGGCGCAGACGGAGAAAGAAGTGAAGCTACTGACGAGGCTGTTCTGGTTCACCGTGGAATTCGGGCTTATCGAAGAGAGTGGAGTGACCAAGGTCTATGGCAGCGGATTAATCTCGTCGGCGGCCGATTGCGCTAAGGCACTGGGGCCGAACTGCGAGCGGCGTCCCTTTTCGCTGGATGCGGTGTTCAAGCAGGATTTCGAAGTCGACCAGCTTCAGACCGTATTATTCGTGGTGAGGTCTTTCGAGCAGTTGTTTGAAGCGGCAGAAGAGGCACTGCAAAGATTGAAGAGTGGATCGCTTGCGTAACCCTCGTTAGCTTCGCGCATTCGTAACCCTCGTTAGCTTCGCCCATTCGGCTTCGCTCAGGGCAGGCTTCCGTGGGGCACCCCATTGGCTTGGCTAGACACCCGCTGCGGCTTGATGTCCGTTCGCGAATGATTGGACGGCATCGGCCTCAGTGGGGTGGACTTCGAAGATGTTGAGCAGGCCGACGAGCTTCAGGGTCTGCACCACCAGCTTGGTCGGATTGACGAGCTTGATGGCTCCGCCCTGCTGCTTGGCCGACGTTTGCGAGCGAACCAGCGCGCCGATGCCGCTGGAGTCCATGCTGTTCACTTCGGTCAAATTGACAACGATGTGTGGGACGTCAGTGCGCATGACCTCATCGACGGCCCCGCGGAAAGTCTCAACCGCCGGGCCGAGACGAAAGGGACCGCGCAGTTTCAAAACGTGGACTTCACCGGTCTTGTGCACGTCGATATCCAAAGATGGCCTCCGCGAATCGCCTGCCGGGAATCGTTGACACCCGCAGGGTCGTTTGTTACAGTCCCGACACCTTAAGTTAACCCTCCCGTTTTTTCAACTAATTCATTTTGGGCTCCGTTGAAAATGCGGACCATAGGAGTCGCTCGCATGGCGACACAAGCAGCGGCGATGTCGGGTTATATCGCGGACTTCGCCGCAAAGCTGCTTTCCGAACGCGAAGTAATCCCCCGCGCTGAAGTCATCGTCTCCCAAATCTCCGAGTTCTTCCCCGAAGCGGGCGTAGTCCTTTATCTGCTGGAAGAGAATGACAGCGAAGCGCATTGGAAATTCAAAGCATCGAGGGGAAACGTTTCCGTGCCCAAGCATTCGGTCCCGCGCGATTCAGGCACCTTGGCGGAAGCGTGGCGAAAACGCGAACCTATCGTCTTTGGCGGTGGATTGACCTCGCGTGAACAGTATTCGCATATCGATGTCCGGCGCACTGTCATGTCGATCGGGTATCTGCCTATCGCCATTGACGAAGTCTTTCTCGGGCTCATAGAGATCGTCAGCTTTGATCGCCAGATTGAAGCCGCAGAATTACAACGATTGGAAGCTTGTGCGGATTTCAGCGCTCTGGCCCTTGCGACAGCACTGGCTTACGAGAACGAGCGCAACGGGCAGTTTGAATCCATCAATCGGATGACCCAGCTCTATGACCTGGAACGTTCCTTCAATTCCACATTGAAGCTGGACACCCTGCTCCCCATCATCACTTCGAAGATCCGCGAGACTTTAGACGTGCAGGCGGTGAATCTGTGGATGGTGGAAGAAGATTCAGTCGTTCTGATGAGCCGGGCTGGTGAAGATCCCACGACAGAGGTAGGAGCTTTCCAGAAGTCGGGTGAAGGCATTGCGTCGGAGGTCTCCGACAATGGCAAAGGTGTAGTCATCCATAAAGCCAGCGACGAACGGCTGGTAAAGCGCAACGAAACGTCGCCGGAAAAGCCAGTGCGGGCGATCATCGCCGTGCCTATCGTGTCAATGAATTACCAGGTTGGTGTGCTCGAAGTCATCAATCGGATGGATGGCAAACTTTTCACCGAGGACGATGTCTTCTTCATCAACACGATCCTGATCACAGTGGGAAGCGCGCTGCACAACGCCAGCCTGCTCGAAGCCGAGCGCAAGATCCAGATATTGGAAACACTGGTTGAAGTGAGCCGGGAGATCACATCCAGCCTCAACACAGACCGCATCATTCAACTCGTGGTTAACGGTCCGCAAAAGATCATGACATATGACCGGGCGACGGTCGCATTGGAACACCACGGCAAGTTGCAGTTGAAGGCCATCTCCGGAAAGACCGAAATAAATTCGGCTGAGCCCAGCGTAAAGGTCCTGCGCGGAATACTTGAATGGGCGATGCACTCGGAAGAGGAGGTTTACGTCGTACAACATGGAACCCGTGTCGACGCCGACCGCGAAGAGACACGACTTAAGTTTCAGGAATATTTTTCGCAGACGGGACAACGCGCTTTTTATTCCGTGCCGCTCGCGGATGAGCAAGGGCGGCTTGGCGTTCTTTCATTCGAGAGCCGCAATCCGGATTTCCTTAGCGACACGCATTTCGAGTTGATCAAAGTGCTGGCTAGCCAGACGACGGTCGCTCTGCGTAATGCTTCTTTGTACAAAGAGGTTCCATTCATCGGTGTTCTGGAACCACTGCTGCAAAAGAAACACGAGTTCATGGCGATGAATTCGCGGAGGCGATCCGCCTATGTGGTGTTGTCGGTGGCAACTGCGCTGTTCCTCGTATTGTGTCCGCTGCCGTTGAGGGTGGTTGGCGACGCGACTGTGACCCCGGAGACCACAAGCAAGATTCAGACGCCAGTAGACGGCGTGGTCGCAAAGGTTTTTGTCCGCGAGGGCGACGCGGTCAAAGCTGGGGCTATCCTCGCCGACCTGGAAGATTGGGACTACCGAAGCGCGTTGGCGTCTGCACGAGCAAAATATGCGACCGCGAGCGCGGAGATGAATCGCGCGCTCTCCGCGAAGGATGGATCAGAAGCGGGTATCCAGCGGCTGCAAGTGGATTACTGGGCTTCTGAAGTGGCGCGGGCCCGCGAGCGCCTGGAGAAAACACATCTTCGAGCGACGCAGGACGGTATCGTCGCCACTCCGCACATGGAAGAGATGGTGGGCCGCAAGCTGGACTTGGGAGACACTGTGGCTACGGTCGTGAGTTCTGAGCGTGCGCAGGTGGATATCGCGATCGATGAAGAAGATGTTCCCCTGATTCAGAACGGCGACAACGTCGCCATCAAGATTGAGAGCTTCCCCACTAGGAAATTTACCGGAGCCGTGAGCGTGATCAGTCCGGTTAGCACCGCGGAGCTGGACAAGCGGGTCTTCTACGCGCGAGTTTCCGTTCCAAACTCTGAGGGCTTGATGCGCCCCGGGATGCAGGGTCGGGGAAAGATCTCCGCAGGATGGCACCGCGCGGGATTCGTCCTCTTTCGGGGCGTCGGCATGTGGGCTTGGTCAAAGATCTGGACTTGGTTCGGTTGGTAACCAGTAATAACGCTCGAGGAGGTCTTGTGAGCTACAGGAAATCTGTGTGGGTGATCGTGGGAATCGGGACGACTCTGCTGATTGGCTGCAGCAGTGACCGCCCGGCTAACGTTGCGACTGCCGCCGCGGCGGCTCCAGTCCATGCAGCCTCTCCGGTTTCCGCGCCCGCGAATTACTACGAAACCTCCGGTGTGCTGGTTGTTGAGAACCAGGTGGACGTGCAAGCGCAGCGGGATGGTGTGCTGTCAGAGATTATGGTTGACACGGGTTCCCGAGTACAAAAAGGACAAATACTCGCGCGGATCGATGATCGCCAACTGCAGGCCGACCGCGAAGCGGCAGATGCGAAGATCCGCAGCATCGAGGCGGACCTGCAGACGTGGGAGGCAGATGCAAAGGTACTGCAAAGCGATTACGAGCGCGATCAAGAGATGTTCAAGGCGCAATTGATCACCGAAAAACAGTTGGAGCATTCGCATTACAAAATGATCGGCTCCGGATTTCAACTGGAGCGGGAGAAGCAAAACGTCCGCAACGCCAAAGCTACACTGCAATCGCTGGACCTCGAGATCGAGAAAACACGCATCGCGGCTCCATTCGCGGGGGTCGTTGCACGGCGATATGTGCGGTCGGGGCAAAAAGTCGCGCCAAATGACCGACTCTTCTGGGTCACCGCCACTAGCCCGGTAAACGTTCAGTTCACGCTGCCGGAATCGTTCCGCGGAAAGATTACCACGGCGCAAGAGATCACGGTGCTGTCACCGCTGTCGCCCAAGGAGACACATCTGGCGAAGGTGCGGACTGTCAGTCCAGTGGTTGACCCTGCCAGCGGAACGATCGAAGTGCTGGCGGAGTTGGCCGACAACTCTGACCAGATGATGCCCGGTACCAGCGCGGTGGTGCGCGTGGCCAAGCCAAAATGAACCTCACCCAAGTAATGAATGTGACGCTACCCGATCCCCCGGCAGCGCGGATGCAAGAAACATTCCCTTGTGCACATCCCAAGATGATCGCGCGCGATCACCACGAGCGAGAAGGCCACATGATCCACGTGATCATCCCGGATGGGCCGTCGCATTTCTTCCGCTTCAGCAAACAACAGTTCGAGCTCATCAAGCTTTTTGACGGTCGGCGGTCGTACGCTGAAATCGCACGGCTGTTCACACGCACACAGGGCATTGGCATCAACGCGGAGTTTGTCCAGACCTTTGCCGACAACATGGAGAAGAAGGAGTTCTGGTATCGGACTCCGCAAGAAGAGAGCATCACGCTTTTCAACAAACTGGCCAGCGATCGCCACAAGGCGCTGCAAAAAAAACACGGCAAGAGTAGCGCGAGTGATTTGGCGATCATTGAGCTTATCTATTTCGATCCGGACAAATACTTGAATTGGATCCATGGCAAACTCAAGTTCGTTTACACCACATGGTTCACAATGTTTGCGCTGGTGATGGTAGTGGTGATGTGCGTGATCCTGGGCGCGCGCTGGGATGAAGTTTGGGCCGACAGCGTGAAATTCTACAACTTCACGCAAAAAGGGCTGCTGGATCTAGTTGAATTTTTTCTTGTTTTTGCGCTACTGGGGGCAGTGCATGAGACTGCGCATGGAATGACGTGCAAGCACTTTGGGGGCGAGTCGCACAAAATGGGTGCGTTCCTTATGTACCTGATGCCCGGCGTGTTTTGCGACGTAACGCAAATCTATGTCTATGGCGGGCGATGGCAACGAGTGGCGACGCTGTTGGCCGGAGTGTGGTCAGAGATCATTATTTGTACCTGGGTAACGATCCTGTGGTGGCTGACGCCGCAAGGGACTTGGCTGCACGATATCGCCTACAAGTTCATTCTCAGCGGCGGCATATTCGTGATCATCATCAACCTGAATCCGCTGGCGAGGATGGATGGTTATTACATCTTCTGCGAACTCACGCGGTTCTTTGACCTGAAGGGCAACTCCACTGCCCTGCTTTCCAACTCGGTGCGGAAATATATCTTCCGCATGCCTGCGACCGTGCCGATCTTGCCGTGGCGTCGCAGATTGTTCTTCTTGGCATACGGTGCGGTGGCGGGAATGTACAGCTACCTGCTGCTGTTGTTCTTTGTCCGAATCAGCTATCGCATCTTTTTCAACTATTCTCCGGAATGGGCATTCGTGCCCGCCGGATGCATGGCGTGCATGATCTTCAAGTCCAGGATCAAAAAGCTTATGGCATTCCTTAAAGCGTTGTATCTCGATAAGCGTGAACTTGTGGCCACCCACTGGAAGCAGATTAGCTTGGGAATGGCGGTGGTTATTGTTCTGGCCAGCATTCCAGTGTGGCGTGATTCAGTGGAAGAACGTTTCGTGCTTGAGCCCGCGCAGAAAACAACTTTGCGTGCCACGGTGCCGGGAACGGTGCTGGAGGTGGCGGCTGATGAAGGCGAGCGTGTTTCCGCCGGACAGCCAATAGCAATCCTGCGCGACTTGCAGCTGGAATCGGATGCGGCCAAAGCTAGTGCTGAGTACGGGCAAGCTGCAGCCCACAGCGTGCAGGCGCAATTACGGTATGCGACGTACTCTTCCGCCGAACAAGATCGCCAACGGCTAGCCGAATCCGTGCGGCAAGTCTCCGAACGCCGTCGGCAGCTTTCCATCGAGAGTCCGATTTCAGGGATCGTTACGACGCCGCATGTGCATGATCTGGTCGGGAGCTATATCCCGGCAGGAACCTTGGTGGCGGAGGTTGCGGACACTTCGTACATGCGAGCGCAGATTTACGTCCAGGAAGATGAGTTCCAAAACATTCAGCAGATCAACAAAGCGATCTTACGGATGGACGCTAACTGGGTTCCGGTGAGAGCGAGTTTTACATCATTCAGTCCAGTGTCGCAGGAGCTGCCTGCCGGGCTGATGCCGCCGGCGAAATACAAGGGGATGCATCCGCCGGTCTATTACGTGATGGAGATGCACGTTGACAATGAAAGCGGAAAGTTGCGATCAGGGATGACGGGGACCGCAAAAGTGTACGGCGAACGGCGCAGCACGATTGCGAAGGTATTTCGTCCCGTGGTGGAAGCGGTGGCAAGACGTTTGTGGTAGTTGATGGAACCGCAAAAAAAGGGCTGAGCGAAATCGCTCAGCCCCGTTTTCTCTCTCCGAAGTTACTCAATGGTGTGAGATACGGAACCCGCATCAGCGGCCAAAGAGCCAGCATCGGCGGCCATCGAACCCGCATCCGCAGCCATGGAGCCAGCGTCCGCAGCCATCGAACCTGCATCGGCGGCCATGGAGCCTGCGTCAGCCGCCATGGAACCAGCGTCTGCTGCCATGGAGCCTGCATCAGCAGCCATAGAGCCGGCGTCCGCAGCCATAGAACCAGCATCAGCGGCCAGGGAGCCAGCGTCAGCAGCCATAGAACCCGCATCGGCTGCCATAGATCCAGCATCGGCTGCGAGTGAACCTGCATCCGCGGCCATCGAACCGGCGTCGGCTGCCATGGAACCGGCATCGGCGCACATTGAACCTGCATCAGCAGCAAAAGACCCAGCATCGGCCGACATGGAACCGGCGTCAGCAGAGATTCCGGAACGCGAAGCGATTAAAGCCTTTTTCGCCGCTGCGCGGGTAGTGATCAAGCTCTTTTTCTCCATCTCTGTGTCCTCAATCTTTCAAAGTTTTTAGAATTTTTTTTGGGCCCGTTTCCGGGATGTCTTTGGTAATGCATCCGGGCTGCCATCGCTGTGGAGATTGGCGAACAAATTGAGTGCTTGTAGTTTCAGCAACTTAGGATTTTCTTGCAGGAAGTCTAGGCTGGATAGTCACGAGAACGGTTAATTTTTAACCCTCGACGGTTAAAAATTAACTCTCATTTTCAATCTTGTACTTGCGGCACAGGTATTTCATCCGCTGGTCATTGATTCGAAGCAGGCCGGCGGCGACTGTCTTCTTGCCTCCGGCTCGAAGAAGAGCGGCGCGAAGATACGCTGCCTCGATGCGCTCCATCTCCCTGTCGAAATCCAGTCCCTCGGTGGGAATGAGCAGGGACTCGTGTCTTCGGGCGCTGGTGTAGAGGATCTGTTCGGGAAGGTGATAGGCGCAGATGATCTTGTCCTCAACCATGAGGACGAGTCGCTGGATGAGGTTCTCAAATTCGCGAATATTGCCTTGCCATGAACCCTCTTCGAGGACTTCAAGCGTCTCCAGATCAAGCCGCTTGGTGGGCACGTTGTTGGCGGCGCAATAGATGTGGATGAAGTGGTCCGCGAGCAGAGCGATGTCTTCAGTGCGCTCGCGTAACGGCGGCACGGAGATGGGCACAACGTGAATGCGGTAATAGAGATCTTCGCGGAAGCGGCCGGTGCGAACCATCTCTTCCAGATTCTCATTCGTTGCGGTCAAAAGGCGGAAGTCGATCTTCTTCGAACCGCCTCCGCCGAGCCGTTGCACTGCGCGGTCTTCTAACACTCGCAGGAGTTTCGTCTGCAATGCTAGCGGCAGCGTGGCGATCTCGTCCAGGAAGAGCGTGCCGCCGTGTGCCATCTCAATGTGTCCCGGACGCGAAATTACGGCGCCGGTAAATGCTCCCTTTTCGTGTCCGAAGAGCTCTGACTCAATCAGGGCCTCCGGCAAGGCTGCGCAATTCAAGCCGACGAACGGCTTGTTGGCACGCGGCCCCAGCGCGACAATCGCACGCGCGACCAGCTCCTTTCCGGTGCCACTCTCGCCGCGAATCATCACGGTGGTGTTGCTGTCAGCGACACGCAGGATGGCGTCGTAGAGGCGCTGCATCGGCTCACTTGCGCCGATGAGGTCGCAAAGCGAGTTGCGCAAGGTCACGGGTCGCGGCGGTTGCGGCTGCGCAGGAACTGGGAGCGCGTTCAGCGCCAGATCGAGCGCATCTTTCAGTTCGAGTTCATTGCGGGCAATCTGGTCGGCGCCGAAGCGAAGAGCATCTGCGAGCGAAATCTGCGCAGCGTTTGGCATTAAGGCGATTAGTGGCATGTCGGCGCTTAGCTTGCGGATCTCGACTAGAGTGTCGAAACCATTGCTGCCGTCGGCCGCCTGATCGCAATGGACCACGGCGGCATGCACTTTGCTTTGCTTCATTGCAGAAAGCATCTCACCGCGAGAGGCAAACTCGAGGAAGTGGAATCCGGCGGTCTCCATCTGGTCCATCGCCAGTTTGGGCGTGAATCCGGTGACCATCGCAGCAATGCGACGCACTTCGCGAGTTGGCACCGCGGCTCTGCCACCTATCAAGGGTCGAATCTCCGGGAGGGGCGAATTATCCCGCATTTTGGGGAAACTGGGTAGAAATACTTAATTTGGTGTTTCTTGAGGTAAGCCATCCGCAACCGACAGGAGAGCGTCCAACTTTTGAAATCCACGGAGGTTGAAATGGCGCCGGTGACCGTATACGGAGCAGATTGGTGTGTCCATTCAGTACAAACGCGCGAGGAATTGGATTCGCTTGGCGTGAACTACGACTACGTCGATGTGGACAAAGACAAAGAGGCGGAAAAAGAAGTCATCCGGTGGAACGGCGGAGAGAAGCGCAAAATCCCGGTGGTCGTCATCAAGCACGATGATGCAGAGAGCATGGTCGTTGCGCCGACACGAAAAGAATTGGAATCTGAGTTGACTCGCTTGGGATTGACGAACGCAGCGTAAAACTCGCGGATGTTGGTTGCCCCCCAGGGATTCGAACCCCGATATGATGCTCCAGAGGCATCTGTCCTACCATTGAACGAGGGGGCAATCAGGCTGACTTGCAAAGGAATGGCGAGCGCCAGACTCGATTTCGATTGTATTGTGCAGTGCGAGTAATGGTCAACTACTCGCATCCAGGATGAGTTACGCGGCGCTGCGGTCCTGTCGCTTCACGCCCTCTTGTTCGTCGCGCAGTTCCCGTTCCCACCGCTCCGACAATTCTTCCTGTTGGGCTGAAACGCTTAACATCGAATAAATCAACAGCAAAGCAAGCCCAACGACGACGCAAATCCCACACCACAACATCTCTGAATAGATGTGAGTGCAGCGAGGTGAGTTGGATTCCGTGAACGACTATTGCCGCTATTCTGATCCGGCCTGCTTTACACGGACCAGCACTATCTTTGAGAAGCCTTCCTTGAAGGTGGGCGGCTTCAGTTTGGAAGCCATCTGCCGCATCACGTCTTCCTGGACTTGTCGCTCGCGTTTTCGATTGCGTTCCAGGCAGAGTTCGAGGGGCACGTCAAAGAACACCGCTTGGACCTCATATCCAAAGCCGCGCGCCATCTTGATCCATTGACGGCGCTCATGTGGAGAGAGATTTGTGGCGTCCACATAATTCCACGGCATCTTGGCGATGAGCCGCGCGCGTAGCAACGAACGCAACGTGGAGAAGACAAGACCCTGGTATCGCTGCTCTGTGATGCTGTCGAAAAGAATGCTGCGCAGCATGTCGCTGGAAAGAGGAGTAACTCCGCGACGCTTGAACCATGTGGTCTTTCCGGAACCGGGCAGACCGATGGCCAAGACCACGACTCCCCGGGGCTCGCGTTTGCCGGGAGGTTTGCGCATGGCGGCATCCTCGGCGCCGGGAGGTGTGTTTGGGGACTCCGGCTGAGTTTCTACGATGAGCTTGCCGCGTCGCGGAGGCTCTTCCGCAGCTTCAGGAACTTCAGCATAATCGGCGGACTCCGACTCAGCGTCGACGTCTTCGTCAGACGCGGCGTCAGAGTCGTACGAGGGCATGAGCGGCGCCGGCAATGAGTGATCTATCGCCTGGCCTATCTTCCCGGTTGACTCAGATGTGTTTTCCGATGATTTTTTACGGCGCTTCATGCGCTCGCGCATCCATTTGCGCATGTCAGGATTTTTAACACACGATTCCGATTTCAGCAAACGTCATTGGGAGAAGCTAACACAAAAGTGTTAGCATTTATGGTTTCCCGAAAGAGTTTGCTCCTCTCTGGAGCAATGTTCTGCATCAATTATAGAATTTTTTGGTTGCTTTCATTCCGCTGGAGGAACACTAGTTAATGGCTATCAAAGTTGGCATCAACGGTTTTGGCCGCATCGGCCGCAATGTGCTGCGCACCGCGCTGAACGATTCGAACCTGGAATTCGTCGCTGTGAACGATCTCACCGACCCCAAGACGCTGGCCCACTTGCTGAAATATGACTCCATCCTCGGCAACCTGCATAATCACAAGATCACGGCAGGGGCGGATTCCATTGAAGTCGATGGCAAGCGCATCAAGGTATTCGCGGAAAAAGATCCCGCGAAGATCGACTGGGAGTCAGTGGGAGCGCAAGTGGTCATTGAATCCACGGGGCGTTTCACCAATGCAGAAGACGCGAAGAAGCACTTGCGTGGGCCGGTCAAGAAAGTGATCATCTCCGCGCCGGCCAAAGGTGAAGACATCACAATCGTCCTGGGCGTGAACGAAGAGAAATACGATCCGGCCAAAGACAACATCATCTCCAACGCATCCTGCACCACCAACTGCCTGGCACCGGTCGCAAAAGTCGTGAATGACCATTTCAAGATCGTGAACGGGACGATGACGACCATCCACTCGTACACGAACGACCAAGTCATCCTCGACTTCCCTCACAAGGATTTGCGCCGTGCGCGCGCGGCTGCGCTCTCCATGATTCCGACTACAACCGGCGCGGCGAAGGCTTTGAGTCTGGTGATCCCCGAATTGAAAGGTAAACTGGACGGCTTTGCCATGCGCGTGCCTACGCCAAATGTTTCGGTTGTGGATCTGGTCGCATTTGTCGAAAAGAAGACGACCATTGAAGAAGTGAACAACGCTTTGAAGGCTGCATCCGAGTCCGGTCCGATGAAGGGCTACCTGGGATATGAAACTGCTCCTCTCGTTTCGAGCGACTACAAAGGCGATTCGCGCTCGTCGATCGTGGACTCACCGCTAACGCTGGTGGTGGGAGGCAATTGCGTGAAAGTCATCGCATGGTACGACAACGAGTGGGGCTACTCCTGCCGTGTCCGCGACCTGATCGACTTCATCGGCAAGAAGGGCCTGTAGCCATGGCCAAACTTTCGATCAAAGATCTGGATATGCAGATGAAGGGCAAGCGCGTCTTCACGCGCGTGGACTTCAACGTTCCCCTCGACGAAGCGGGCCATGTGACCGATGACACGCGCATCCGGGAAACCTTGCCGACGATCGAGTATGCGCTGCGCCACGGCGCGCGTTTGATTCTCGCTTCCCATTTGGGACGTCCAAAGGGCAGGTTCATTCCAGAGATGAGTCTCAAGCCTGTGGCCGAGCGACTCCGAATGCTCCTGGACCACGAGCTCGATTTGGATTGCAACGTGGGCTTTGCAACAGATTGCATCGGCATTCAAGCGGAAGAGATGGCCAACAAGCTTGAGCCGGGGCAAACGCTGCTATTGGAGAATTTGCGTTTCCATCCTGAAGAAGAAAAGAACGATCCGGAGTTTGCAAAAAAATTGGCGTCGTTGGCCGATCTTTACGTGAATGACGCGTTTGGGAGCGCGCATCGTGCGCACGCATCAACTGAAGGCATTACGCATTTCATTTCGAAGGCAGCCGCTGGCCTACTGATGGAAAAGGAACTCACATATCTGGGCGAGGCGCTGCACGAACCGCAACATCCGTTTGTGGCCATCATCGGCGGAGCGAAGGTCTCGGACAAGATTGACGTCATCCGAAACTTATTGAGCAAAGTCGACGCGCTGCTTATCGGCGGCGCTATGGCGTATACGTTCCTGAAGTCGCAAGGCACGCAGGTGGGCAAATCACTGGTGGAAGATGACAAGCTCGGCCTTGCGAAGGAACTGCTGGCAGAAGCGAAAGAGAAGAACGTCCGCTTTCTGTTGCCGGTGGATCACGTTGTCGCGGACAAGATCGATGCCAATGCCAAGACACGGATCATGAGTACCAGCGAGCCTGTCCCTGAAGGGTACATGGGATTGGATATTGGGCCCAAGACCGTGGAAGCATTCGCTTCAGAGATCAGGAACGCCAAAACAATCCTATGGAACGGGCCCATGGGCGTCTTCGAAGTCGCACCGTTTGCGCACGGGACGATAAAAGTCGCCAAGGCTGTGGCTGCAAATCAAGAGGCTATATCCGTAGTCGGCGGAGGAGATTCAGTTGCTGCAGTTCACGCAGCGGGAGTCACCGACAAGATCACGCACGTCTCTACCGGCGGCGGAGCCTCACTTGAGTTTCTGGAAGGCAAGAAATTGCCGGGCGTGGAAGCGCTGACAGAGAAGTAATATCCCCTCATGAGAACAAACTTACTGGTCGCCAATTGGAAGATGTACAAGACGCCCGCGCAGGCTGCGGAGTTCGTGCGCGAATTCCTCCCGAAGATCTCGAACAAATCTGACGAGATCGTGATCTGCCCACCCGCGATTTCCATCCCTGCAACGGTTACGGCGTTGGAGGGATCTCGTTTGGGAGCGGGAGCGCAAAATCTTCATTGGGAAAAAGAAGGCGCATTTACCGGAGAGATCTCAGCGCCAATGATTGTGGCTGCGGGATGCTCCCACGTGATCATTGGACACTCTGAACGTCGACAATACTTTGGCGAGACTGACACGACGGTGAACAAGAAGCTGCGCGCGGCTCTCGACGTGGGACTCACTCCCATTGTTTGCGTGGGCGAATTGCTGGAAGAGCGTGAGGCCGGCATTACCGACGATGTGCTGCGACGCCAGTGTTCAATCGCCTTCCGGGAGATTTCTGGGGAACAAGCGCGGAAACTGACCATCGCGTATGAGCCGGTATGGGCGATAGGCACCGGAAGGACCGCCACTCCCCAAATTGCCGCTGAGGCTCATGCAACGATTCGCGCAGAAGTAGCCAAGGCACTCGGCGACGAACTCGCGCAGAAGCTTTGCATGCTCTATGGTGGCAGCGTTAAGCCGGAAAACATAGTTGAATTGATGGCAGAGGAGGAAATCAACGGCGCGCTGGTGGGCGGAGCCAGCCTAGACCCCAAATCGTTCGCGGCGATCGTCAATTACAGGTCGGCCAAAGCCTGATTTTCATCTGCTATAATTTAGGCTCCCTCAGCGTTTTGCGTTCGAAACTCGTGCGGAAGTGGTGAAATTGGCAGACACACCATCTTGAGGGGGTGGCGCCGAGAGGCATAGGGGTTCAAGTCCCCTCTTCCGCACCAAAATCTTTAGAAAGCTGGCGACCCCGCTCACTTCGCGGGCTTCCCCAATCCAATTAATGATTTACGTACTCACTACCGTTCACGTAATTGTCTGTATTTTTTTGATCATCGTGGTTCTGCTGCAAAGCGGCAAGAGTGCCGACTTGGCTGGCGCATTTGGCGGCACAGGAAGCCAGAGCACATTCGGCCCGCGCGGAGCGGCATCAGCACTCTCCCGGGCAACTACGGTGGCTGTGATCGTCTTCATGCTGACGTCGCTGTCACTTTCAATCATGTCGTCGCGGAAATCGGGCAGCTCAGTCTTCAGTGGCCAAAAGCAGAGCGCGCCGGCAACTCCAGCGACTACGCCGCAGCAGGCTCCAGCGACTACGCCGCAGCAGGCTCCGGCGACTCCGCCACCGACGAAATAATCAGGTTCGATTGCAAAACCCCTGCCCTGGCGCAGGGGTTTTCTTTTTGGCGTTAAACTAATCAGATGATCCATGAAATCATTCCGGTCGGCCCGCTGCAATGCAATTGCTCCATCATCGGCGATGAGAAAACGCGCGAGGCGATCGTTGTGGATCCGGGCGACGACATCGACCAGCTGCTTGCGTTGATTCTGAAACACAAGCTGAAAGTGAAACAGATCGTCATCACGCATGGACACATCGACCATATCGGCGGGGCGATGAAGCTGAAGGCTTCCACGGGCGCGCCAATCGCGATGAATGAGGGCGACCAAATGCAGGTGAAACTCCTGCCGATGCAGGCAGCATGGGTGGGAATGAAGTCGCCGGGAAAAGTGGAGATCGACCAGCACACCAAAGATCAGGACATCTTCACCGCCGGTGAGCTGCGTGGAACTATCTTGCACACCCCGGGACACACCGAAGGCAGCTCGTGTCTGTATTTCGCGAACGAGAACAAAGTGATTGCCGGAGATACACTGTTCGCGGGCAGCATCGGCCGCACAGATCTGCCGGGCGGTTCAATGGACAAAATCATTTCATCTCTGCATGAAAAATTGATGCAGCTTCCGGATGAGACTATCGTCGTGCCGGGGCATGGGCCGCTGACGACAATCGGCGAAGAGCGCGAGACGAATCCGTTCATCACCGAAAGGCAGTACAAGCCTAAGATCAGTAGCTAGTAGTCAGTAGCCAGTAGTCTTAGGATTCGGCTCACGCCTTCCTTGAACACATCTTCCGGCGTCAGCAAGCTTAGGATCAGGAAGCCATCTTGCTCGAAATCGAAAAAGTGGCCGGGGTGGACGATCACCGACTCGTGCTCGATCAGCGCAATCGCAAGCTCCTCGTCTGACTGCGTCACGGGTACGCGAAGAGTGGCGTACCATCCACCTTCTACGTTCAAACGCGTGCAGTGATGCTGCGCTGCAATTTGCGAATCGAGTTCCGCGAGGTTGGCTCGGAGCCTCGACTGAAGTTGTGCTTGAAAACTCTTGCGACAATTGAGCAGCGAGGGGGTAGCGAGCTCGATTGGCGCATTCATCGAGAGAAAAATGTCCGCGATCACGTCCAAGCGAGAGAGCGCATCGCTGGCGATAGCGCTCGGGCCGCTTACGGCCATCCACGCTACTTTCATCTGCGGGAGGCCAGAGATCTTTGAAAGGCCACTAAGAGTGAACGTCAGCGCGCCGGGGTTGTCGGCAAAAGATCGCGGAGCATTTCCGATGAGGGGATAGTCTAGAAATACTTCGTCGGCGATGATGGCTAGATCATGGGCTGAGCAGATTTCGTTCAGCTGCGAAAGTTCGCTTCCCTTCACATAAGAGCCAGTCGGATTATTCGGATGCACGACGATGACGCCGCGTGTTCGCGGCGTCATCGCTGAACGCAGTGAGTTGAAATCAATCTGCCAGCCGTGGTCGTAAACCAACGAATACGGAACCAGGCGCACATCTTGGATCGTCGCAAGAAGGTCAAAGAGCGGATAGCTTGGTTGCGGAATCAACACTTCGTCGCCGGACTCGCACAAGAGCCGGAATGCAAATGAATAGGCTTCGCTAGTGCTGGTGGTCAGAATGATGTTTTCTGGCGACACAGTGACAGGCTCCGATTGCGCGGCGTAATACTCAGCGACGGCATTCCTTGCGACCAACAACCCCTTTGACTCCGGCTCATAGGTCAACGCGGCGGGGTTGTTGAGCGAGGACAGGACAGCCTCGGCCTCGTACACCAGGCCGCTTGTGGTGGGATTCGATGCGGTGAGGTCCAGCAGTTCACTGCCGGATTTTTTCTTCTTCTCGAGTGCAGTGGTGAATCGATTGGGCGAGAGGTTCCAGGACGTTCGCGACGAGAACATTCTGCGCGCTAACTTTCGAGCGCCCGCTTGATGCGGTGCATCAGGATGGGAACGCTGAACGGCTTGGCGATGTGATCGTAGGCGCCCGCTTCCAGTGCAGCCATGACCTGGTCTTCGCGCGAATGGACGCTCATCATGATCACGCGCGAGCGAACTCCGTCACGCACCATCTTGCGCAGGATCGAATAGCCGTCGATGCCGGGCGAGTCTGCATCGAGCAATACTAGTTTCGCTTTCAGAGATGGCTTCTCGCCGGTAAGGCCCTTGGAGGCAGTCGCTCCGCTCTTCATCCAATGCGCCTTGTGTCCACGGGTCTCAAGCGCGTGGAGCAGAGTTCCGGCGAGGGCTGCATCGTCTTCGACAAGTACCACATCCCAATCGCCGTGTTCCTGCGCTGGCTTGGACTTTCGAGCCGCAGAGTGCACCTGGCTCTTCCCCGCTGCCTTCGCAGCATAGAGAGCGCGGTCGGCTATCAGGTAAAGTGCATGCGCGGTGAGACCGTCATCTGGATACTGAGCAATCCCGGCGCTGAAAGTGATCTCGATTCGCGGGCCATCGGGGACTTGAAAACGCTCGCGCTGGAGCGAATCCAACAAAGCCCGCAAGCGTTGCGCTGCATCATCGCGGCGCATACCGTACATGCCAATCACGAATTCGTCGCCGCCCCATCGCGCGACGACGTCTTCCGAACGAAACGTGTTCACCATCATCACGCCGAGTCGACGAAGCGCGGCGTCACCGATGGCGTGTCCGTGGGCATCGTTAATCTGCTTCAGGCGATCGAGATCGAGTATGGCGAGCGAAAGCGGCTGCTTGTTGCGTTCCGCGAGGTGAATGTAATGGTTCATGACCTGGTTGTATTTGCGTCGATTACCCGCACCGGTCAACGGATCTTTTTCCGCCATCTGGCGTTGCAATCGGGTGCGCTCCAGGCGATTGAAAACGCGGGCGACAAGTTCCGGGCCGAGTAGTGGCTTCGTGATGTAGTCATCTGCGCCGGCAGCGAAGATCCTTTGCACCGTGGCCGAATCGGTGTTTGACGTCAAAAACAGGATCGGCAATTCACTCCAGCGCGGTTCGCTACGCACCACCCGGCATAATTCGACACCGGTAAGGTGCGGCATATTCAGATCAAGAATGATGAGATCCGGAAGGCTGGACTCAAGCGCGTCCCAAAACGCGAGAGGATCGTTGACAGTGGTTAAACGAACACCTTTGTTCTCGAGGAGTTCGCGTAATGACGAAAGAATCTCGGGATCGTCATCGACGCAGATCACTTTGTAGTCGTCCTGACGCAAGCGTTGGAGCAATTCCTGGACGGCCTGCACAACTTCGGACGAAGTCATCGGCTTGCGCAGAAAACCTCGCGCACCCAGGCGTGTAGCTTGCACACGATCTTCAAACTTGTCCTGCTTCGTGTAAATGAGCACGGGGATCTCCCGTGTGGCCAATTCGGCAAGCAGGTTGGGGCCGCTTCCCTTCAGTCCGTCTGACAGTTCGGGATCAAGCAGAACAACGTCTGGCATTCGCCTCGCCATGGTCTCTTGAATATCACTCTCACTCGTGGCGACAGTCGCTTGGATTCCACGCGCAGCGCATTCCAGAAGCAACGGTTGCGCAACATTGTCATCGCTGTCCACGATAAGGAGGAACGGTTGCTTCTGTCCGGGAACATTCGAGAGAGAATTAGCCAACGGACGCTGAATCCTTTCGCGGAGTGAAACTACGCTACGCGACATACGGAGGAGGTCCGGCTGTTCAATGGTGGCTTTTCCCTGGAGCAGCAGTTCCAGTTGCCGCGCAATCCTTGAAACCTCCATATATCCAAAACTGCCGGACGAACCGGCCAGCTTGTGCGCCTCACGTTCTGCTTGAATGCGAAGTTCGGAACTCAAGTTGCCTTTCAGCAAGGCGGCGGCCGCGTCTTCCAGCACTTGCAACCGCGCCATGTTCACGGGACGAAACTTTTCCCATAGCGCGGCGATATCGGCTTCCATGCCTTGGTCCTTTTCGCTAAGTACCGGCAGGGTCGCGGCGGGAAGACTCAAAAGAGTTGACGCCTCTGAAGAAAGTTCGTCCCAATCCACGGGATGAAAGAAGAGTTGCTTCACGCCAAGAAAGCGCACCAGCTTTTGTTGTTCCTGCCTTGTAGCCGCGGATGAGAGACAGCAGAATACCGGCAGCTGGGCAAACTTTTTGTCTTGCCGCAGTTGTCCCAAAATAGCGATGGTTTCCTGGACTTTCTCGCCATCGATCACCAGCAGGCTTGGAAGGGTGCGCTCAAGCTCCGCAAGCAGAAGATCCGTGGTGGCTGCGTTGTAAACCAGGACATCGGGAAAACGGTGGTGGAAGCACTTCGCCAGATCAGCGGAAAGACCAGCCGTGACGATACAGACAGGAAGTGTTTCTGGAATTGCGGCATGCACCGTTTTGTTCTCTCCAGGCAGGGCTTACGCCCACGGACTGCGCACACAAGAAGGTTGAGAAGATGACAAGATTCTAAATGCTAATCACACCCATGGGAGACAATTGTTGCCGGTATCCGCGGTGAACCTGAGGAGTTACTTACATTCCCAGAATGATTTGCCATAGCCTAAAGGCATGGCAATACGAATCACGTTTCCCTGTCCAGACTGCGGCGGCACTGACTTAAGAGTTTCGCGTTCAGGCAGTGTCGCAATGAAAGTTATCGCAACATTCTTCCTATTGAAGGCGTTCCGATGCAGGGAGTGCGGCAAGCGAAATTACTTCCCCAGTTTCATGCCTAATCGGCGAACGCAGCGCGTTGAATTTCTGGAAGAATCGGCAACCGTTCCCGTCCAAGCGGAGATGCTTGGATCACAACCCTAGCGCTTCTTGCGGGCCCCAGAACGGACGCTCTTAGCGTTGCGTTTCACCAGGGTCATTCTTTTGACCTTGGCTCCGCCGCCAATCGATTTAGGCTTGTTCTTGGCGCCGGTAGAATTCGTTCTTACTCTTCCATCGTTACTGATCTTCTTGGCCGTGCCTTGCGCAATTCTCAACGGCCCGAACATGATGAGCACGCTTTGCGGGGTGCCTGCGCGGCTAACCGGCATGAAATGAATATCAAATGCGTCTCCGAACCTGGTTCCCCTGAACTCCTGTTCCTTTATGCTTACCGGCTTCATTCTTTCCACTACTGTGGCATGCCGGCGGACTAAAGCCTTCCGCAGATTGTTGTCGATGGGAAGCTGGGAGAGAGACAGGCCTATCACCGATGTACCGGTCAAGCCAAACAGTTCCTGTGCGGCGGAATTCCAGAAGAGTATCCGTTCGTTGTTGTCCACCAGTGTGACCGGCCACGGCATCTGCTCCAGCGTGGCGGCATAGCGGCTATTGAGGGAATCCAACTCGCGCGTGCGATGCTCCAGTTCCTCATTCATGTTCTCCAACTCTTCGTTGAGGGACTGCAGCTCTTCGTTGGTGGTTTCCAGTTCTTCATTTGTGGATTGCAACTCTTCATTGGTTGTTTCAAGTTCTTCGTTGGTGGACTGGAGCTCTTCGTTGGTGGTTTCCAGTTCCTCATTCGCCGATTGCAACTCTTCGCCAGTGGACTCCAACTGTTCCACGGTGCTTTGCAGTTGTTCCTTGTGACTGATGTCTTCGGTGTAGAGAATGCTTCCCGCGCGGCCGCCGTTATCGCCCACGATCGGCCTGACTGTTATGCGAAGATTACGCTGACTGCCGTTCACTTGCGCAGCACACTCAAACTGAACTGTGCTCTTGTTCCTCTTGCTCTCTTCAACGCGGCTGGCAATATCAGGGCATCGCGTCGCCAATGCGGTATCTCTTATCGGCTTACCGGCCAACTTGATGCCAGCCAATCCCCATAACGTGAGGGCCGAATCGTTGTCGGTGACAATCACATCATCTTCGTTGAGCACAACCACACCGGGGTCAAGCGTATCGAGCAACGACCGGTGATAGAGCCGCAACAGAGATAATTCTTCTAAGTACCCGGACTGTTCGTCTGGAGACGGAGAATTACGTGTCTTCATTGCTTTAGGATCCTGTGATACCGCTTTTCTAAAAATGCGCCAGCGTGGGTCCACTGACTCGAACAAGGCGGATTCACTTAGCTTAGATTCAGCCTTACCAAGCAATAGTATGCCATTTTCCTCAAGAGCATAATGCAATCTGTGGAAAATTTTTTTTTGGGTCGCCCCGTCAAAGTAGATCAGGACGTTTCTACAAAGAATCATATCCACGTGTGAGATAGGGGCATCATGGATGAGATCGCTTCGGCCGAAAATGGCCAGCTTACGCAATTCACGTGCCACACGAAGAACGGAATCTCCGGTGAAATACGTAGCGCGAAGCTCCGCCGACAGGCCGCGCATTCGGTCCGCCGGGTATTCCCCCCGGCGGGCGATAGCTAAAGCCTCTTCGTCGATATCAGTGGCATAGATCTTGATAGGACAGTCCAGCACCCGGGGCCAATAATACTCGGCTAGCATAATAGCCAGGCTGTAGACCTCCTCGCCGGTCGAGCACCCTGCCACCCACGCCCGAAGCGGATGTCCAGCATCGTGTTCTTTGAGCATGGGGTATAGCGCCTCACGCCCAAAGGCCTCCCACGCCATGGGATCGCGGAAGAACTCGGTCACATTGATGAGTACAGTGTTTAATAGTTGATTTCTCTCCGTGGCCTGTTCGTTAAAAAGCTTCAGATATGCCGTATAGCTATCGATCCCCAGTTGGCCCATTCTTTTGTGGATGCGGCGCTGGAGGGTGGAATTCTTATACCCACGAAGATCAAAATCGCTATGTTCGGCGAGGATCTCCAGCATCTCCGATAATGAAATGTCAGGCGACTCAGTGGTTTCGCTCATCATCGTGAACACAAGGCCTCAATGGCTGGACCAATCTCGGCCAAACGCAATACCTTATCGACACATCCGGAGGCAATCGCGGATTTTGGCATGGCAAAAAATTCGGCCTCAGCTGGGTCTTGGGCGATGGTTGTACCGCCCGCCTTCTTGATCGCGGCTATCCCGGCAGTGCCGTCGGAACCCGACCCACTTAAAACGACTCCGATCAGTCTTTTCCCGAAATCGCGGGCCATCGATTCAAATAACGAGTCAATGGAGGGGCGATGAAATCTCACAGCCACAGAATGTTCCAGTTTCAATATGTTTCCTGCAGAGATCAGATGCGCATCCGGAGGCGCCACGTAGACAATCCCAGGCTCGAGAAGGGCGTCATCCGTCGCTTCTTGGACGCGCATGCGCGTAGTCCTCGCCAGCAATTGCACCAACGCACTCTTATGCGCAGGACTCAGATGCTGGACAACAACAACGCTGGTACAGAGATTTTTCGGGAGCCGATTCAGTACCTGGCTCAAAGCAAACAGACCACCAGCGGAGGCGCCAATAACCACTACATTGAATTTTCGGCTAGGTGCGCGCTTCTTGGGCTTTCTCGCTCCAACTGACGAACGTGCTTCCGCCATGTGATTGCCTGAAGAAAGCGTATCACCAATCGAGTCGCTCCCGACAAAATTGCAAATAGCTTTACCTTCCATCAGCCAGTATGGCAACTTGGAGGTCTGAGGGGAATCTAACTTCAATGTTCCTGCGACTCAAGATCCACACTGCTTCTTGGCGCCTTCGGAGGGGAATATGGGCAAGCGAGACATTGTTGTGATCGGAGCATCAGCCGGTGGAGTGCAGGCACTGTTGCGCGTTGTGAGTGCCTTACCGCGCGAGTTTCCCGCTAGTGTTTTCGTAGTTGTCCACACCTCACCTTCAGGGCCAGGAATGCTGGATAAAGTCTTGAACCGGGTGGATGGGCAAAGGGCCCGCTACGCTCAGGATGGAATGAAGATACAGGGCAACTCCATATACATTGCGCCACCGGACCGGCATCTGCTTTGGGAAGACGGCGCTATCCGGATCGCTAGTGGCCCAAAACAAAACAGGAACCGCCCGGTAATCGATGCCCTGTTCCGCTCGGCAGCATCTGCTTACGGGGAGCGTGTCATTGGGGTCGTTCTGACCGGCTATCTGGACGACGGAAGCTCCGGGCTAGCGATGATCAAGAAGGCCGGTGGGGTCGCTATCGTGCAAGACCCGGAAGATGCGCAAGTCTCCGAAATGCCTGAACAGGCACTGCAGCGGGCAGACCCGGATTACTGTCTTCCCCTTGACGAAATCCCCGGAGTTTTGCAAGAACTGGTGAGTGAGCCATCATCAACATCGGGGAGAGGAGTTATGTCGCAAAAGCGGAGATCAGCGCCAATGAAGTTTAGCCGTGCAGCACAGCCTGAGGAAACCAAGGAACTCACTGGCTTGACGTGTCCCGATTGCCACGGAGCGATCTGGGAAGTCCGCGAGGGGAAGTTGGTCCATTTCAAATGCCGGGTTGGACATTCGTACTCGCCGCAAAGCATGGCGGACGCTCACGGCGAGAGTCTGGAACGGGCGATGTGGACTGCGCTAAAGAACTTAGAAGAAAACATCGCCCTGACACGGAAACTAGTGGAACATTCACGCAAACGCAACCGGGAAAAGGCGGTGGAAGTCTGTAAGCGGCAAATCCAGGAAAAAGAAAAACATGCACTTGTGCTGCATGCTTTGCTGGATGGCAAGAGCGATGAGATGGTGAGTGCTCTGGATTCGGTAGCGCGCAGACAAGCGGGGCGCAAATTAGAACAAGAGGCGTCTATCGCTTAGACGACGTTTCTATTTGCAGCGGGTATTCCTGCTGCGGCCTTTTTACAGTCACGAGTTACGCGGCGTTGATTGAATGTGGTGTGGGTCAGGTTATCTAGTGCCTCAATCAACATTCCCGGGGGATCGCCTTTCACTAGCTGAGCATTCACGATTTTTCTCAGGTTTTCAGGGACCTCCCTCACAAAACCCGAGAGCAGCAAAAGTGGCAAGCTCTTCGAGATTTGCCTCACTTTATTCGCCAGTTCTTCGCCATCCATTTCAGGCATACGATAGTCCAAGACAATGGCATCGATGTGGTGAGCTTGCAAAAGTTGCAGTCCCTCGGCTCCGCTGCTTGCGGTAAGGACATTGAAACCAAACTGTTCAAGAAAGCTCTTTCTGGTTTGGAGGCCAGGCTTGAAGTCGTCAATGCAGAGAATGGTTGGGACAGAGTCCATATCCATATGGGTTCAGCAACTCTCAATGGGCACACATCCGATTATCCGGAAGCAAGTTCCATTGCCATTTTAGAAATCAGTTGAAAATCAAGCTGCCATGCTGTGCCGCAGGGGCACTGCTTCTGCATGGCCCCGGACCATTCGCACAGTCATGTGTTTGGAGCAGCCGTCGCAGAGCCAAAACCAGGATTCCCGGTCAGCTGATGCGGGCTGTTTGTCGGCAAAGGCACTTTCACCACCTGCGCGTGCCTGCCTGGAATTATTGAACTTGAACAATTTCCCCTGGTTTGGGGAGATGAAAATTGCTGCACATGCCGAATTCGCACAATCTAGTAACACGTCGTGCTCTCCAATCTGATCGGGTAACGAGGGAATTTTTTCTGCAAAACTGCTGGAGCTGATATGCGCCACTGGACGGAATTCGAGAAAAGTGAAATTGCTTGCACAGATTCCGCAAAGCCACTGCAATTCCTGCTGCCATGAAGCGGTTGGAGAATCGGGCGCTTTCGATATGAAAAGCTGGCCGGTTCCGAAGTACTTGAAGCTGGCATTGCACTTGGGGTTCGCGCAATTACTGACCATAGTTGAATTCTCTTGTCGCGATTTCTGTTGTTTCGAATTGAGGTGAAAAAGGGCACGAATACGGGAACGAAGTCGTGCCCCTTTTTAACGCCCACCAGCACTCTGGTAAGCGATATCAGCCTGGCTGTGGTCCAAGAAGCGGAGGTGCAAAATGAACCCCAACGAGGCCTTATGCTGCGTATACAATAATCTGAGGTTCAGTTACATCGTTAACGCCGAGTTCCGCCATCTAACGTCTCGTTACGACCTGGCGCCCCTGGGAGAGCGAATGAATATCAGCAATAAGACAATCTTGAATTCGTGGAAAGAAATCGCCGAGTATGTTGGCCGCGGCATCCGCACCTTGCAGCGATGGGAACGCGACCATGGATTCCCCGTCCACAGACCTAGCGGCAAACAGCGCAGTGCAGTCTTTGCCGTCGCGAGTGAAGTCGACCGCTGGTTAAAGACTCGACCGTTGCTAATCCAAGACGGCAGCGCGACAAATGGTACTGCGACAATAGTTGTGATCCCGGAACAATTGGGGCCACGCTGGCAACGGGTTCGATTGAGTACCCATGACCTGGTCACTAAGACCCAGCGCCTTCTAATCAGCACCGGACAGCTACAGGCGGAACTAAAACACGCTATCGAACTGGGCAGTAAGTATAAAAAGATCCGAGCAAGCTAAGCTCTCTCGTCCCGGGAAGCTTCAGTCATGAAAATCTAAGGGAATTCCACAGTTCGGCGCTCTGAACTAGTGAATTCATCTCATTGAAGGTTGCGATGGATAGCCCTATTCTGCTCATCGCCCATGTCCGATGTCCCCAGAAAATCTTGGCTGGTTTACAGGCTGGTGATTGCGCAGTCGCGCTCATGCTGGGTGCATCTTCTGGGAATTGCGCTACTCAGCTTTATTTCAATGCCGCTGGCATTGCTATCCCCTTTGCCGCTCAAGGTGGCTGTTGACAGCGTGATCGGTCAGCAGCCTGTCCCCCCGGCTCTCCACTCCTTGCTTCCCTTTTTGTCAAACACTGTGACCGGACTGGCGCTCGCGATCTGTCTTCTACTGCTGATTGCGCTGCTCACTAATTTCCAAGGATTGTTCAGTTGGTGGCTGCAAAGCCACACCGGCGAAAAACTAGTCTGGGATTTCCGTTCGGAACTGTTGAGCCACGTACAGCGCCTCTCGATGTCATACCACGATTCCAAGGGAGCCATCGATACTGCCTATCGTATCCAGCACGATGCGCCATCACTGCAGTACATCGCCATCCAAGGCTTCATTCCGCTGGTAACCGCGACCTTCACTTTAATAGGAATGTTAGTGGTCTGCTCCCGTCTTGATAGTTCGCTGGCGCTGATCGCGCTAGCAATCACACCGGTCTTGTTTTTCCTCACACGGACTTGCGGCAAATTGGTCCGCAATCGCTCCGTGCGAGTCCGGGAACTAGACAGCTCGGCGATGTCCGTGATTTATGAAGTCCTCGGCTCGATTCGCGTAATCAAGGCGTTTGGGCAGGAAAAGCATGAGCATCAGAGGTTCCTAAAGCATTCCGCATTGCGCATATCGGGACAAATGCGGTTGTCGATCCTGCAGGCTACGTTCAACGTCCTGATCGGCCTGACCATTTCGATCGGCACTGCGGCAGTGATGTACACGGGTGTGCACCATGTGCAATCAGGGCTGCTTACGACAGGCGAATTACTGATGGTCATGGCATATATCGCGCAGATGTATGAGCCACTGCGCCTGCTCAGCACCAAGACAACCGATCTGCAGAGTTGGCTCACGAGCGTGGAGCGGGCATTTGCCCTTCTTGACGAAGCGCCAGAATTGGATGAGCCTCGGGTACCACGACAACTAGCGCGTGCAAGAGGGGAGATTGAGTTTCTCGATGTGTGCTTCCGATATGGAGGACGCTCCCGCGGACTGACGAACATCTCATTTCATGTTCCCAGCGGCTCGCGCGTCGGCATCGTTGGGGCAACGGGCGCAGGAAAATCCACGCTTTTGGCGCTGCTAAACCGTTTCTACGATCCAGACTCCGGTCGAGTGTTGTTAGATGGAAATGATGTCCGTGATTACCGCATTGCCGACCTGCGGCGACAATACTCCATCGTCTTGCAGGACCCGCTGCTTTTTGCCACGACCATTTCCGAAAACATTGCTTACGGTAAACCTCATGCCACAACGGAAGAAATCAATGCTGCTGCGATTGCAGCTAATGCGCATGACTTCATCCTTGCGCTCCCCGATGGATACGAGACCAAAGTCGGCGAGCGCGGTTGCCGCCTCTCGGGCGGCGAACGCCAGCGGATCTCCTTGGCGCGCGCATTCCTGCGCGACAGTCCCATCCTCATCCTCGACGAGCCGACCAGTTCCGTGGATGCCGCAACTGAAGCGGCAATCATGGAAGCCACCGAATCCCTGATGACAGGACGCACCACTTTTCTCATCGCACATCGGCTGAGCACGCTGAAGAATTGCGATACGATCCTGCGACTTTCGGATGGAGAACTGGTGCGCGTCCAGGTCGCTGAAGAGCTGGCGGAACTCTCCTTCAGCCACTGACGGCTGACGAAAATACAAACCTATCAGCGATGGGCGCATCCAGAGGTTCATGCGCGCGTTTCGATTCCGACCTCCTTCCTGTGCGGTGTATCCATGAATGCCGATAGCAAAAAAGTAATCAAGATCACAGCCGCGTTGCTCGCCCTGATGGGGATCCGCAAAGCCGTTCGGGAGTCGCGTCGAATGGATTTTCGACGCAAAGTAGTCCTGATAACGGGCGGATCCCGAGGCCTGGGACTGGTGCTTGCCCGCGAATTCATGCGCGAAGGCGCGAAAGTTGCCATCTGCGCACGAGACGAGAATGAACTTATCCGTGCGCAAGACGAATTGTCTCGGTATGGAAGTGTCCTGGCCATACCTTGTGACATCACTTACACCGATGAGGTCGAGCAATTGGTTGATATTGTGCACGATCGATTTGGTCGCATCGATGTGCTGGTCAACAACGCCGGCGTTATTGCGGTAGGCCCTATCGAATCCATGAAAATCGAAGACTTTGATGAGGCGATGAGGACGCATTTCTGGGGTCCGCTGCATTCGATCCTCGCAGTCCTACCGGAGATGCAGCAGCGCAAAAGCGGACGCATCGTGAATATCTCCTCTATCGGAGGAAAGATCAGCGTGCCCCATCTGGTCCCATATAGCGCCAGCAAATTTGCGCTGGTCGGACTGAGTGAAGGTCTTCGCGCGGAACTCAAAAAAGACGGCATTTTCGTTTCGACCATCTGTCCGGGATTGATGCGGACGGGAAGCCCTAGAAATGCCGAATTCAAAAGCCAGCATCGACTTGAGTATGCCTGGTTCACGCTGAGCGATTCCCTGCCCTTCCTTAGCATGGACGTGGATCGCGCGGCGAGAAAAATCGTGAATGCCTGCCGTTACGGTGTTGCAGAGGTGGTGCTATCAGCCCCGGCAAAGCTGGCTGTCAAATTCCACGGACTCTTCCCCGGCGTGACAGCGGATCTTCTGGATCTGGAAAACCGTCTGTTGCCTCGCGACGGCGGAATCGGTTCAGCACGCGCGAAAGGATACGATAGCGAGTCCGCGGTCACGCTTTCTCGATTCACGGCGATGACGCGTGCTGCGGAAAGAAGAAATAACCAGATCGCATAGATCGCAACAGAGCTATTCCAGGTTCCACCATTTTATCTGCGGAAAGCGATTCCGCCATTCCGGCAAGCATGCGAGGTAGTTCCCTTCGCGGAACGACTCGAGTTCAAAATGCCACTGCGGATAAAACTCGATGCCCTTGCGTGTGATCTTCCCAAGCTTGTAGCCAAGCGGCGATAGGAGATCGAATGCGTCCTTCAGGAAGTGCCGTGACTGAATCCAGCGATGGTTGTATTCAAACTGGAGCATAGATATCGCATGCGCTTGAAGCATTGCTCTTGCGCCTTCGAGGACGTTCAGGTCGTGGCCTTCGGCATCTATCTTGAGCAGATCGATATGCGAGATTTTGGCACTCCGACAGTACGCGTCCACTGTGTTTAATTGGACTCGTTCGGTGGACTCCACCTGATTTGGGCCTTGATGCAGCGAATTGATACCCAGACCAGCGCCGACGACATAGAACGACGCTGTCCCAACCTCATTCGATAATGCCTGGTTTACAAGTAAAACCCGCGACGGCAGATCGGCCAGATTTTTCGTCAGCATGGAGTAGGTTGCGGAAGCAGGCTCAAAAGCGTGCACCCTGAGCTCAGTAGCACCCGCCTGGTCAATCAGGCGCCTTGTCCACTCACCTGCATTTGCGCCGACGTCAAAGATAACCAGTTCATTTTCAGCAGCCCTTTGGCTCAGCAGTACGCGATGTACCAATGTTTCACCGTTTTCAGCCATGTCGTTCCCGGTATCAAGACGGGATTCCATGGTTAGCAAGCGGGCAAAACGCACCAGATTTCGCCGCCCTAGAACGGCTTGAATGCTGGGAACAACGAAATTTCGAGTCAAACGCCCAATAGCGCTCATTCTGCGATTTAGCCAATCCTGGAATGTGGATGCTGGTGAATCGAAATCAGTATAGAGCGAACACAAGTGCATTCTGTATGTGTCCAGCGCGGCTCGCCGTTTGAAGTTGACGGGGTATACTCAATTTTGCAGTTTGGCTTTAGAATTTCATTGTCCTCAACTCTGAAATCCTGAAATTCCCGCCCGGGTGGCGAAACTGGCAGACGCACGGGACTTAAAATCCGGCCGCTGAATGTGCTCCGACGCGCATCTCTCCGCTCCGTACCTTACGTTTCAATGAGTTGCAAATTGCGTCTACGAATCATTCTGAATGGAAACGCACTGGAGTTCTGGTCCAACTGACACCAGAACTGACACCGGAATGCAATGTAGGCGACTTCATCCATACCCCCGGCCACAGATGCACGTGCCTAGCTAGCAGAATGTTGAAAAGGCTAAGCATTTTCCGAGATGCAAGTTGAATACCCTCGCCATCTGCGCATTTGCGGTCCTCTACTCCGCATAAACACTGGGTTGCGTCACTATTGGTTCGCGTAAGTGCTTATTACAAATGTACTAAATCGTATTTTTTGTCCCCGTATTCCGGGGAAGCATCGACAGGCTTTCTATCAGCTGCGGTTGTGACGCTCGTCACCATCACCGGCGAACCTCCGTCCAACAATAATCATGTGAGGTAAGTGCCAAGCTCGATTTCCTTCACCACAACTGGTTCTTTCTCGTTCTTTCCGCGCTTTGCGTGGTCGGTCATGGACAGCACGGTGGTTGCGGAATGCGCCAGGCATTTCCCGGGCGCGCAGGGCTTGCACTGCAAAACTCCTTGTGTACGGAGATTCGGAATCTTAGATGAACATGGAATCTAAGTTCTCGCAACAACTTACGTTACAATGATTTGCCTTCATTTCATAACCTGGCAAAACTCGAGAGAGCCCTACTGCGGCTCAATGCAGTGGTTTTGTTTGGGGATCTTAGAATCATGCGGAGGAATCGCAATGCCTGATGTTCTACAGAATTTTCTTTCACTGGGATTACTGGACATCGGGGATGATGATACGCGGCTGGCGAAGTTGCGCGATGCTGCAGGCGATCTTCAGAAGCGTTTTGTCGCCGAGCCAAGGGTTGGCTTGTATCACGCCTTGATGGTGTATTCGAATAACGTCGATTGCGAGGATGAGTGTTTCCGCGAGACCGGTGAGGTGCTTTCTCAACATTGGCCTACCTATAAAAATCGATATACAGATGTCCCTAGGGGAATTTTTCGCGGAATGTCACTGCAAGCTCTGGATATGGCGACGCAGTCAAGTCCTGAATTGCAGGTCGCTATTGGCTATGGCCTCAGGAGTCTCGAAAAGCTTCCTCACACGCATGCCGAAGGCTCTCTATTGACTGAATTCTATGAGCACTCGGAAACGGAATTGGAGGCTAGAGCAATTGCGAGATGGCAGATTGGCGAAATGCAGCCACAAGCCGCAGGCAAGGCGACTGCAATAGCTGCACCGACAGTCACTAAGGCGACGTTGGAGGCGAGCATCACGGCAGCTAGCGGCCCGAACAACGCGCAGAACCAAGCTATCCCCAACGCGAATCTTCATTGGCCAAACACTGGACAGCCGTGGTCACAACAATTTGCTCCGAAGATGACGGAGGCTGTCGCGTCGACAATCGATGCAGCGACCAAATCTCTTGCGAGCGAAACCACGAAAGCTCTCAAAGCGACGACGGACCAGGTGGCGGCTCTACTCGTCGCTGCTCAGCACAAGTTCAGGGATGCAGCGATCAGTACGTCGCAGCGGAGCGACTTGTTGTGGTGGCGTCAGAGCTTGTATTGCCCCGGGCTACGCAAGAGTTATCGAGATCTGCCACGGGGCGCGGCCGCGGTCCTGATGGCCGCGGACTTTGTTCAACTAGTTGGACCTTTGGCGCCGCTGAGTGCCGACTACTTTTTGAGAGAGACGGTTGGGACGGTGTTGTCCGAAGACAGGACATTATCTTGGGAAGAGATTCTCGACCAACTGGAGGCGGAACAAGCAAAAGCGAGATTTCTCGAGAGCATTCCAACTTTGCCCACCCGCGCAGGTGTGAAAACGATTGTTGAGCAGATTCGCGATGAAGTGACGTTCCGTAGGAAAGCCGGAACAGGAACACCTAAAAAAAGTGGTGGTAAGGCCGTTAAACCACCAGCGCTCGATCTTCCCGGCCTTGCGGTAAGGATTTACTTGTCACTCCAGTCATTACGATCGGTTGCGGAGAAGGTGGATGGAAAGAAAGTGTAAACATCCAGATTGTTACGTTCCAGAAACCTCTTGCGTTATGGGTAATCAGGACGCAAATGTTTGCGAGTTTTGGAGCGGCGGCAATACGGCTGAATTGGACGCTACCGAGACAATCTCCGACGCTTCTGGCAAGACAATGGTCCCATGGTCAGGGGGGGCAATGGGATTGTCTGATGTCGCCTTCGTAGCGGCGCGAGGTGCACCCATTGTCATCGGCGTTGTCGGCCCTCATAA
>JAOAPH010000153.1 GCA_025462835.1 Candidatus Angelobacter sp.
CTTCCCGCTGCCTGACTTTGCTTTGACGGAGTAAAGAAGACACGAAGCCACAGCTCGTCTGCAGGATCATACTTGGCTCCAAAGATCTCCTGTGCCTCGGGTGTTAGCGACGCCATTCCCTCGCCACTCCTTGGGCCAGTGCCAACGAGGATAAGTTTTCGGACAAGGTCTGGCCGGTCGATCGTGAACTGCTGCGCGACGAGGCCGCCCATCGAAAATCCGAGAGCGTCGAGCTTCTTAACGCCGAGGGCGTCGATGAAAGCAGCTGCGTGCCGCGCCATCTCTTCGATCGAGGTCGGAACCTCACCGCTAGAGCTAGAGACGCCGGCGTTGTTGAACAAGATCACTTCGCGGTCCTGGGCAAATCCGTCGGTCAATGCGGGATCCCAGTGATCGATGGTTCCGGTAATGTGCATGAAGAAAAGCAGCGGGACAGTCCGTTCCCCAGCGCCTCGTTTGGAGAAGCGCCGGTATGCAAAACGAATGCCGGCTGCTTCAACAAACTGGGTCGGTGCTAGCTGGTGCATGTAGTTACTCATAAAAGGTCCGTATGCAGGCAGAGCTCGAATCAGCCCGCGAGCATTCCTCCATCCACGGCGAGGGACGCACCAATAATGTAGGAGGCCTTGTCAGAGCCAATGAACACAATGGCATTCGCAATCTCTTCGGGCAAGCCCATGCGCTTGGCAGGAATCTGTGCCTCGAGGAAATTGGATTTGTTTTCCTGATTTTGCGCAAAGTGGTTGAACATCCTCGTTTCCGTCGGACCGGGGCCAACGATGTTGACACGAATGCCTGTGCCCGCGAGTTCAATGGCCGCAGACTTCGTGATACCCTCCACGGCATGTTTGCTGCCGACATACACTGCTGCGCTCGGGCCGCCGACTTTGCCGTACGAAGACGAGATGTTAACAATGCTGCCTTTGCCTTTCGGAAGCATGGCCCGAATCTCGTACTTCATGCACAGAAGCACCCCAAGCACATTCGTGTCGAAGATGGCTTGGTAACTCTCCGGGGTTACATCGGCAACCGAACCCGGGTCGCCCACTGTGCCGGCGTTATTGACGGCAACGTCGAGTCGACCGAAACGAGCGATGATCTTGTCGACGAGACTCTTGACTTCCTCCTCATGCCGCACGTCGGTGCGCACAAATTCGGCCTCAGTGCCGAGGTTGCGCAATTCAGTGGCAAGTTTCTGGCCTTCATCTTCGTGTCGGCCAGACACGACCACCCGTGCTCCATCACGTGCGAAAGCCTGGGCCGTCGCGCGACCGATGCCTGTCAGGGCGCCGGTAATCAAAACAACTGGTGAACTCATGGATACTCTCTCCTCGATCTGGGGACCCATGCAGGTAAGGCATGACTAACGTCCGCCAATGCCCGCTCTGGATTAGCTCAGACTCACTCGGTTAGATTGCTGCGTTAGGCGGTTGAACCATACTTTGTTAAGCTGGTGGGCAATGCCTGGCAAGCATGGGAGTAGGAATGGAATGCGACATCTTCGCTATTTCGTCGCGGTTGCTGAGGCGGGAAGTCTGACAGTGGCGGCGGGGAAAACTGCACACCTCGCAACCTTCGTTGAGTCGGCAGATTCGAGATCTTGAGGACGAGGTAGGCGCCCAACTCCTGAAGCGCAGCGCTCGCGGCATCGAAGTCACAGCGGCGGGTCAAGCTTTTCTCGACCACGCCCGCTTGGTGCTCTCGCAGGTTGAAGCGGCCGCCGAAGCTGCACGCCGGGTTGCTCATCCCGCTAAGCCATGCTTCACCATGGGCTTTCTGACCGGACACGAATTGGCATGGATGCCGGAAGCCCTGCGGATCTTGCGCGACGAACTGCCTAACATCGACGTGATGATATCGAGTCAATACTCGCCGCTGCTCGCGAATGCGCTTTCGAAAGGAACCGTCGACGCAGCTTTTCTTCGACGGGAACGAGGAATGTCAGACTTGGCGTTCCGTCTTCTCGTCAAGGAGCCCTTGGTGGTGGTCTTGCCTCGTGACCACCATCTCGCTGCGCTCAAAGCCATCAGGCCTGGGGATCTAGTAGGCGAGACATTCGTGACCGTGTCGGACACGGCTCCTGTACTGCGTGTGGTCATCGACAATTACCTGAAGCGGTCCGGAATCAATATCACACCAGCTCACGAGGCGGACCACCTCGCCATGGGAATGTCATTAATAGCCTCGACGCGCGGCGTAGGGCTGTTCCCTGCTTACGCACAGAACTTTCTCCCTTCATCTGTAACGAGTCGTCCTCTCAAGGGAGATACGCCGACTATCGATCTGGTCCTCGGCTACAAGAAGTCGAACCAGTCTCCCATCCTGAAGCTCTTGCTTTCGAGATTGGGCGAGTTGGTTGCTCGTGCGTCAAATAAGACCCTGTAAAACTCGAGATGCATCCCAGCAGAGGACTATGGAGAGAGTCGCCCGTCACCCGGAGAGCGATCCATAGCACTGCACAGATTGTTACTGCGATGCCGACTTAAGGTTACTAATCTTGGCGGCCGAGCATTCCGCCATAGTTTCAGCTAGGTCCCTTTCAGCCCAAACGTATTCCGATTTGGAATAGCTTGCATTCCCCAGACTGTCAATCCGCCTGCAAGAATGGCGCATCGAATGTGACAGGTCCGAGCAAGATCGCGGTCAGTTCAATCAGTGGAGTAGTGAATTGTTCACAGAAAGCCAAAGGAGATTTTATGTCTAAGTTAGCCAATAAAGTGGCGCTCGTTACCGGCGGTTCCCGGGGCATTGGCGCGGCGATCGCGAAGCGTCTGGCCGCGGATGGAGCGAGCGTGGCCATTACGTATGCGAAGGACTCCAGCGCGGCTTCCGCCGTGGTCAAAGCGATTGAACTCGATGGCGGAAAGGCTGTCGCGATCCAAGCGGACGCTGTCGATACCGAAGCGGTGAAGGGCGCAGTCGAAAAGACGGTCGCGACCTTCGGTCGACTTGATGTGCTTGTGAACAATGCCGGCACGGCCATTCCGAAAACGTTTGAAGAGACGACGCTGGAAGAGATGGATCGCGTGATCAACATCAATATCCGCGGCGTATTCGTCGCCACCCAGGCGGCGCTGAAGCACATGAAAGATGGTGGTCGCATCATCATGATCGGTTCGTCCGTGGGTGAGCGTGTCCTAGTGCCCGGACTTGTGCCCTACTCGGCCACCAAGGGAGCCGTGAAGATATTTACCCAGAGCCTGTCCAGAGAGGTAGGGAGCCGTGGCATCACGGTAAACAACGTCCAGCCAGGTCCGATCGACACGGAATTGAACCCCGCCGCGGGGGATTGGGCGGTGCCTCAGAAGGCCGCCACAGCGCTCGACCGCTATGGGCGTGTTGATGAGGTGGCCGCGTTAGTGGCGTTTGTCGCCGGTCCGGAGTCCTCGTACATTACTGGGGCGAATCTTACCGTGGATGGCGGAATGAATGCCTGAACCAACGCACACACTCAGTCCACGGATCTGAAGAAAGAGGCGATGCGGATTTGTTGTAGTGCACCAGCGTGGCCTTTTATCTGCCCGAGGGCACAGGTCACCGAGAGACCAGCAGTTACCGCCTTCAGCTGCGACCAGCGCGTCAACCCTCCGTGCGCTTCAAGAGCAAGCTCTAACAGGGATTTCATGTTCTTGCGCCATTCAGGAAAAAGAGCATCGTGACGGGCTTGGTGCCTTTGTTTCGCCATGCATGGCGTGTACCGTTTTGCACAACCACGTCGCCGCGTTTCAAATGAAGAATCTCGCCGTCGTCCAACTCCAGCCAAATCTCTCCGTCGTAGACAACCGAGTAGTCCACGGTGTTCGTTTTGTGCATTCCTGGATCTTCCTTTTCGAAGTGATCGGCTAATCCCCTCAAACGAATCAACGCTTCTTCTTGTGCGGCCGCACCATCGAAAGACGGATCCGCGAAGAATGAACCGGGCGGAAATGTCACAAAGTGCAGACTCGTGCCGCCAGGTCCCGGAACGACGGAGTCGGGATAGCGGCCAAACCTTTGCTCTTTGCTGAGATCCGGGGTCACCGGATTGACCCAGATGAGGGTGTGTTCATAGCCGGGAACGGTCTTGAACTCGTAGGCTTGCATCGGCCGGTCGCTTTGGACGACGGACTTTCCGTTTACATTTTCCGTTACGACACGCCGGTAAGTGCTCGGTTTCTTACCGCGATTGGACAACTCTCTTTTCTTAGAGGCCGCTCCATTCATGGCCTTTCTCCTTTGACGCCAATGTCGTCGCCCGCGCCCGGCGATCTCGCTAAAAAAATTCCGCCCTTTCGATTAGATCTGCGGTTAAATCTGCGCTCTGCCGCCGTCGACGAATAGTTCGATACCCGTGACGAAACTGGAATCATCCGACGCCAGAAACAACGCCACTTTTGCAACTTCATCGGGTTCCCCCATGCGTCCCATCGGGACGGTGGACACAATCCGCGCGATCACGTCTGCAGATTGCCGACTCGCCAGCGGCGTATTGATCGGACCCGGACTAACAACGTTTGAGCGGATACGGCGGTCCTTCAGATCTGTAGTCCAAGTCCGCACGAAAGAGCGGATGGCCGCCTTACTCGCGGCGTAGACACCGAAGGCGGCAGTACCCTTAACACTCGCGACAGAGCCGTTGAGAATGATTGAGCCACCATCATTCAGTAGCGGTAAGGCCTTTTGCACCGTGAACAGCGTTCCCCTCACATTGATGTTGAATAGTTTGTCGAAATGCTCTTCGGTGACGGCTCCAAAGGGAACAAATTCGCCAATGCCGGCGTTGGCGAAAACAATATCGATTCGCCCCTTCACCTTAGAGACGGTCTCGTAAAGGCGAGCAAGGTCGGCCAATTTTGCAACGTCTCCCTGAACTCCAGAAACGTTGGCACCGATTGCCTTCACGGCCTCATCGAGTTCCTTTTGGCGACGGCCCGTGATAAAGACATAGGCACCCTCTTTAACGAAAAGTTTTGCTGTAGCCAAGCCAATCCCTTCTGTGCCCCCGGTTATGACTGCTACTTTCCCCTGCAACTTCTTAGCTTCGGTCATCGGCATTCTCCTCCTTATCCGCTCCCTCAATTTGCGCCTTCCACGCCTTCAGCTCCAGAGATCGAAGGTGGCCGTGTAGCTCTCTGTTGTCTGCTCGGTTACGAGGCCGTGCAATCCTTCCGCCACGGCATTGTTGACCGCAATATCCTTGCGCACGTCTTCCTCGTTGCGGACGTCGGTACGAACAAAAATGGCTTCTGCTCCGAGCGCTTGTAGCTCTGCAGCTAACTTTTTTCCTTCTTTGTCTCGAAGACCGGACACGACAACATGTGCTCCTTCTTGCACAAAGATTATTGCGGCAGCGCGACCGATGCCGGTCAGTGCGCCGGTAACTAAAACAACGGGTGAACTCATAGCATCTGCCTCCTTGATCTGAAACCCATGCAGGTCAGGCATGACAAAACGTCCGCCGAAAGCTGCTTCCGGGATAGCTCAGATCAGCTCATTGGATTGAAAACTTCGCCAGTAGTTGCACCCTTGAAACATACTTTGTTAAGCTCGCATCGATGCCTCACAGGCATGGGAGTGGGAATGGAATTACGACATTTTCGCTATTTCGTCGCGGTTGCCGAAGCGGGAAGTCTGACCGTGGCAGCAGAGCAAAAACTGCACACGTCACAACCTTCGTTGAGTCGGCAGATTCGGGATCTTGAAAACGAGGTCGGTGCCCAACTGCTGAGGCGCAGCGCTCGGGGCATCGAACTGACACCGGCGGGCGGAGCCTTTCTTGATCACGCCCGCTCAGTGCTATCGCAGGTTGAAGCGGCAGGCGAAGCAGCACGCCGAGTCGCTCATCCTGCCAAGCCCTGCTTCACCATGGGCTTTCTGACCGGACACGAATTGAGATGGATGCCGGAAGCCTTGCAGATCTTGCGAGATGAACTACCTAACATCGACGTGATGGTATCGAGTCAATACTCGCCGCGGCTCGCGGACGGCCTTTCGAAAGGAAGAATCGATGCAGCTGTTCTTCGGCGGGAAAAAGGAGTGCCAGGGTTGGGGTTCCGTCTTCTCGTCAAGGAGCCCTTGATGGTGGTCTTGCCTAGTGACCACCGCCTCGCTGCGCACAAAGCTATCAGTCCGCGGGATCTAGCGGGTGAGAAATTCGTGACCGTGTCAGACACGGCTCCAGTGCTGCGTGGGATCATCGACGATTACCTGAAGCGGTCCGGAGTCAATATCACGCCCGCGCACGAAGCGGACCATCTCGCCATGGGAATGTCATTAATAGCGTCGACGGGTGGCGTCGGACTGCTACCTGCTTACGCACTGAACTTTCTCCCTTCGTCTGTAACGAGTCGTCCTTTGAAGGGAGATACGCCAACTGTCGATCTGGTCCTCGGCTACAGAAAGTCGAACCAGTCTCCCATCCTGAAGCTTTTTCTTTCGAGATTGGACGACTTGGTCGCTCGTGCGTCAAATAAGACCATCAGTGCCCATTGAAAATCCTGAGCCCTACGTAAAGGAGCATGACGTTGTTGAGCGAATGCATGATGATGGTATTGAAGGTTGAGCCTGTGCGTACCCGGACGTATCCGGCGACGACCGCGAAGATGAAGACGTAGGGCGCCACGACCAACGAGCCGTGCATCAAGGCGAAGAGCGTGGCCATTGCGAAAATCGCACCGTGCACATTCAAGCGTGTCCGCAACCATGAAAGCAGAACTCCGCGGAAAAATACTTCTTCGAAGATCGGAACAATCAAGCAGCCACGCACTATGGCAATGATCCAGGCCGGTGTCGGTTGTCCTTGAAGCCGTTTCGCGTCTGTTGCGAAGGCTGTGATCTGCGTTGCGACTGTAGAAACGCTTCCGAAGATCGACCCGAGACAGAAGTAGAACACTACGATGGCAACGACAGATGCGATCCAAATCCCCACACTGGCGATTGCGTCTTGCGCGCCCGATGGTCGTAATGCGATTGGTGGCTCTGTCACTGGGCTAAACCGGAGGCAAAAGGTGATCAGAAGCACCATATAAACCTGCAAGGTCACGATCTGGGGGACGGTTGTCCCCCAACCGCTGCCAAGCAATCGGTGGAATACGAAGTAGCCAACAGTTCCAACGACTGCAGCGGCAAAGACGCTGCTGCCGAACGCTATCAAGAGCTTCTTGCCCTCGACGGATTGCCCAACTTTATGTGGAGCGGATGTGATCATCGTTCACCTCTATATTGCTTTGTTTGGAAAGCGAGAATCCAGCGGCAATCATCCAGACAAACCCGGGAAAGCGCGTCAGGGGAATCAGCGGAAGGAGTTTGACATTTAACATCTCAAACCAGCTCAGTTCGCCAGCAACTGCTACAACCAGACCGAGAATGACGATCCACTTCGGTAAAAGCTTGTAGAGGCCAGCGGTTACTGAGACTCCCGCTGCGAGCAGTCCAAAAAACACTGAATAGCCAAGACCTCCAAGCCCAAAGGAGACGCGGTAAAAGGCCTGAAGCAGGTTTGCGTCTTGCGATATGCCCGGATATGTCATCGCCCACAAGAAGCAGGACGAGGTAACCACTCCCATCGCAGTGGCCAACCCACCAAAAAGCGCAATGTCTGCTCCGGCGGCTCTGACGCCCAGAAACTTCAGCCGCGCCACTATCGACATGGTGAAGATGCCAAGGGGTACCGCAGAGCCGAACTGGAGAAAGGCGCACAGTAAGGTTCCCCCTTGTCTTTGAGAAAAGAAGGCGACCATCCCATTCACACTTGCCGTTGGTCCCGGGAAATATGGCATTCCGCCAAACGCCGTGACAGGCATAAGACCGGCAAAAAACAGCACGACAAAGACGGTGGCTACGATTCCGGAGTTTGGGCCTTGAAAGCGGGCTGGGGTGTTTTGAATAGGTTCGGTCATTCGATTTCTCCTTGGTTCCTTTAAATAATCATTACACTGAGTAATCATTATTGCAAGTTATTGTTCACAAATGTCAAAATCAGATATGGCGCAAGGCGAACATCCTAGAAATAACTCGGCGGCTTTTCTTTTGGCTCAGCTTGGTGCATACGCATCCGGCCAGTTTGCAAAGCGCTTGGAGCCGCTCGGATTCACACCGGCGCAGGCTGGCATCTTTCGGATCATTGCGGCAAACCCCGGGCTTTCTCAACAGGAACTTGCGGCAAAGTTGGGTATGTATGCGAGCCGGCTAGTAGCCGTTATCGACGACTTGGACGAGCGAGGGCTGATTGAGCGGCGACCGTCAAACTCGGACCGCCGACTATATGCGCTCCACCTCACAAAGTCCGGGAAAGAACAGTTTTCAGCGATTGGGGTGATTGCTCGAGAACATGGACGGGATCTACTGGATGGATTATCTGATGAGGAGCGGTCGACTCTAGCCGAGCTGCTTGAACGTGTGGCAACGAAGAAGGGGCTGCAGGAAGGGGTCCATCCGGGTTACAGAAACATCCCAGACGATGCCAGCCAGAAAAACGTTCGCAGCAAAAGCCGCCAGACCTAACGCGCTAAATCTTCCAATCACTTAGAGACGCCCCCGCCCGCGCTAAAGTTCAGGAGCGATTGTATTTCTCGTCTTCGCCGCTGAAGCGCTTGCCGAGGACGCGCTACCTGCGGGAGCGAATCTGCCCTGGTTCGGTACCGCTCAGAGTGACAGCGTGACACTCTTTCGGTGAAGCCAATTTCAATTGTCACTGCGCGTTTCGCGGAACTCCCGAACACAAAGTAAAACCCAGCCGCATTCCGGGCTGGGTCATTTCGAACTTTCTCGCGTTAGGTCAATATGTTGAAATTACTGTCACTTGATGCAACAGCAGCTGCAAGCAATACAGGTTCCGGCAATGCTGACTTCCTAGCTGGAATCTGCAACTCGGGCATCGGCTTGGCTTGGAATAGTTTTCGGCAAGGTTTCGCCAGCATTCGCGCCCATTGGGTCGCATTGCTTCGCCTCGCGCTGTCAGTGGCAATGCCTGTGCTCGCATACATCTGGCGATAGAGTTTCGATATGAACAAGAATGCCAGTCGCGCTTTCAGGTTGGGCGTGCAGTTCGACCGTTTCCAGATCGCAGGTAGGCTGTAGAATCCGTCCCACACACCCTGAGTGCGCCGCCTGAGTTCTTCTGAAGTCATCGTGGGATGCGGCATGAACATCTTCGGGCGCTTGTCAGCGGGAATCAACCAGTACCGAGTCAACGGCACGCCCTCGACTTTCGGCACATCTTCTCCCTGGGCTTTTTCCCATCGCTCGAAATCGACAGTGCCGGGAAATGGGGTGAGCATCACGAATTGTGCGAAGGTCAATCCTGCGCGACGGGCAAGATCGAATGTAGCCTCGAAAGTGTTTTCGCGGTCAGTAGGTAGGCCGAAGATAAATGACCCGAGGATATGAATCCCGTGATCGGCGAATTTCTGCAAACGCTTTACCAGGTCTTCTCCCGAACAATTGAAATCTTTATAGACGGCTTTCAACCCTTCGGGCGTAACCGCTTCAACGCCAACCAGCGCGCCTTTGATTTTGGCGTTGCGCATGGCATCAAGGAATTGTGGGTCCTCGGCCGCTTCCATGGTGATCTGCGTGAAGAAGATCATGTCTTTCGGAAGATCGGCGAGCCGCGACATCAACTCAAAACGCTCTGCGCGGATCGCCTTGAGTTCATCCACTCTGTGCTGGTTGTTCTGGCGCTCAGCCAACTGGATGTCTGTCATCGAAACGGGATAAAAATTGTCGTCTGCAAGCGCGATGAACCGGAAGCCTCTTCGCCGAAGCTCTACGATCTCTTCAACCACGATGTCGGAAGGTCTCTGCCGTGGCTTTTGCCCATCGGTGCGCCATACCGAGCAGAACGAACAGTGCTTTGGACAGCCACGCACCGTCTGTACTGATGCCCACATATAACTGTCCGGGGGCAACAAGTCCCAACGTGCGGCCTTGAACTGGTCTGCATCGATGCGGCCTCCTTCATATATGTGTTGCGGAGTCCCCTTCGCACAGTCAGCTAACGCTTGTCCCCAGGCGATGTCGCCATCTCCTCTTACAACCGCGTGAGCGGCTCCGCGCTCGAATGCTTCTTCTGAATACAGCGTCGCTTGAATCCCGCCAAAGACCACCCACGCGCCACGTTCGCGCGCCATGCGGCCCACGGTATATCCGCGCAACGCATTGCCGGTGTGGATACCGATTCCCACTACATCGCCGGGCTGAACGCTTTCGGGATCAAGATGCTGAAGAGTCTCATCACAGATGAGGGGATCGCCGAAGCTGCGCGGAGTCGCGCCGGCGAGCACATACAACCATCGTGGGGTGATTACAGCAGTTCCAAAGGCAGTGTCGCTGGGGTTGACTAGGTGCACTCTCATGCGTCGTTTACTGGCCTCGAATTACGTTCACGGGGTTGTCTTGCGTTGACGAGCAACTTCGGTCGTACAGGCAGACTGGACTTAATCGGATAATCCAGGACCCGGAGTGGAAACAGTTCCAGCAGGTTGGCTTGTTAATCAACCCTAAGCTTCTCTGCCTTTGGAGTCAAGCTCAATGGTATTTATAGCCTGAGCATTTCCAGGATGCTGTTCAATATTGCTCAGCAGCTACTTTTTGCCAGAGCAGTTGATCAAAGCTTCGCTTTCAGATCCCGCGCTCCTGGTACTGCGTCGTCAAATCAGAAACACCTGTCTTTTCGCAGTCCTCCCAGGCGCACCTGCAAAACCTACGATGCATCCCAACTCGTATCGAACACTATTATTAGGGACATCAACATGACTGCATCTGACCTCCTCGTTGAGCGACTTATTGATTGGGGCGTGGACACTGTCTTCGGACTGCCCGGCGACGGCATCAACGGCATCATGGAAGCCTTGCGCACTCATCAAGACCAGATCCGTTTCATACAAGTCCGCCATGAAGAGTCGGCTGCATTCATGGCCTGTTCCTTTGCCAAGTTCACCGGCAGATTGGGCGTGTGTCTCGCCACTTCCGGCCCCGGCGGGCTTCATCTTCTCAATGGCCTCTACGACGCCAAGATGGACGGCCAGCCTGTTCTCGCTCTTACAGGCATGGCTTTCCACGATCTGATCGGTACGTTGCAACAGCAGGACGTTGAACTCGACAAAGTCTTCGAAGACGTTACTGTCTTCAATGAGCGTGTGATGGGCCCCACTCACGTTGAGAATTTGGTTGACCTGGCCTGCCGCACTGCTTTGGCTTATCGCGGAGTCTCGCACATCACTTTTCCTACTGACATTCAAGAATTCAAGGTGGACAGCAAGGACCGAAGCAAGCGCAATGTTCCGCATCACAGCTCCGATACTTTTGCGCGCTCCGCGCGGCTGCCGCATGAAAATGATCTGCAACGTGCCGCGGACATCTTGAACAAGGGCGAGCGGATCACCATCCTTGCTGGACGCGGCGCTCTGGATGCCACTAACGCCCTTGAGGACGTGGCTGAGATTCTAGGCGCGCCCATCGTAAAACCGCTGCTTGGAAAAGCCTGTGTTCCTGACGACAGCCCCTACACCACTGGTCCTATCGGTCTACTCGGAACCAAGCCATCGCAGGAAGCGATGGAGGAGTGCGACACCTTATTAATGGTGGGCACATCGTTCCCCTACATCGAGTTCTATCCGAAACCCGGGAAAGCCCGCGCCATCCAGATTGATCTTGATCCCAAACGGATCGGACTCCGCTATCCCGTGGATGTCGGCCTGGTGGGCGACAGTGATCGAACTCTGCGCGAACTGATGCTCTTTTTGAGGCGACATCAGGACAGAAGCTTCTTGCGAAAAGCGCAAGAAGGAATGATCGATTGGTGGCGCATCATGAAAGTGCAGGGCACTGATGGCGACAAGCCGATGAAACCGCAGGTAGTCGCCTGGGAGTTGGGAAAGCGGCTCCGCAATGATGCCATCGTCGTCTCTGACAGCGGCACCATCGCTACCTGGTTCGCTCGGCAGATACCCGTAAAGCGAGGACAGATGCATTCGCTATCCGGCAATCTTGCCAGCATGGCGAATGGTCTGCCTTATGCTATCGGCGCCCAGGTAGCGTATCCCGATCGGCAAGTGGTCGCGTTTGTGGGCGACGGCGGTTTCTCCATGCTCATGGCCGAAATGTCGACGGCCGTGAAGTATCAGCTTCCTATCAAAGTCGTGATCGTGAAGAACAACACTCTCGGACAGATCAAGTGGGAGCAGATGGTCTTTCTCGGCAATCCGGAATACGGATGCGACTTGCAGCCAATCGATTTCGCCTCGGTCGCGCACGCGATGGGCGCAGCAGGTTTCACCTCGGAAGATCCCGCAGAGTGTGGCAGTGTCATGGAAGGATTCCTCAATGCTCCGGGACCGGCAGTCCTACAAGCTGTGGTCGACCCCAACGTCCCGCCTCTTCCTCCAAAGATCACGGTGGAGCAGGCATTGCACTTTGCCAAATCACTGGCGCGTGGCGAGCCTGAGCGTGGGCAGATCGCGGTGGAGGCCATCGGTCAAAAGATCCGGGAACTGATCTGACGGAAGGTCATCAAGATGGTCCAACTTTCTTCCAGCAGAGTGGCGGCGGCTGCGCAGCCGGTCACCTTTTCCGAATCCGACTACGATTCACTGCTGAAGTGGATCGGCGACGCGCGCTTTGTGCTCATCGGCGAAGCTTCGCATGGCACACACGATTTCTATCGTGAGCGCGCGCTGATCACCAAACGGCTCATCGAGGAAATGGAATTCACTGCTGTTGCGGTGGAAGCAGATTGGCCTGATGCCTTTCGGGTTAATCGATTCGTCCGCGGCCGCAGTGACGAAAACGCATTGCACTCGCTGGACGGCTTCAAGCGGTTCCCCGCGTGGATGTGGCGGAACATGGACGTGCTCGATTTTATCGACTGGCTTCGCCGCCGGAATGACGTAATGCCGGAGAATCGCCGGGCCGGATTCTACGGACTTGATCTTTACAGCCTGCATGCATCTGCTGGCGCCGTGCTCCGGTTTCTGGACAAAGTAGATCCGGCGGCCGCCGAACGTGCTCGACAGCGCTATGCCTGCTTCGAACAATTCGGTGAAGACACACAGGCCTATGGATACGCAACCAGCTTTGGGATGAGCGAATCCTGCGAGAAGCAAGTCGTTAGCCAGCTGGTCGAAATGCAGCGGCGCGCGGCGGAGCTGGCGCGACACGACGGGAACATTGATCCCGAAGAACTCTTTTCTGCCGAGCAGAACGCGCGATTAGTAAAGGACGCCGAAACCTACTACCGCACCATGTTTCGCGGACATGTTGAATCCTGGAATGTACGCGACCAGCATATGGCGGACACTTTGTCTGCTTTGGCCGACCACGCCGGGCCGCAAAGCAAGTTCGTGATCTGGGCGCACAACTCGCACGTGGGAGACGCGCGTGCCACTCGAATGGGCCGCGCGGGTGAATTCAACATCGGACAACTTGCGCGGGAGCGATACGGCGACGATGCATACCTGATCGGCTTCACCACTCACAACGGGGAAGTGACCGCGGCATCCGATTGGGGTGGGATGGCCGAGCGCAAACGCGTTCGCGCTGCATTACCCGGCAGCATCGAATCGGAGTTCCACGAGATCGGCATCGATAATTTTCTGCTCTCGCTCCGGTCAACAGCAGTTCGCGACGCACTCTCGGAGCCGCGACTCGAGCGCGCTATCGGCGTGATCTATCTTCCGGAAACGGAAAGGGCCAGCCATTACTTCGATGCGCGAGTAGCCGAACAGTTCGATGCTGTCATTCACATCGACCACACCCTTGCGCTGATTCCGCTTGAGCGTACCAGTGAGTGGGAAGCCGGCGAGCCGCCCGAAACCTATCCCTTCGCGGTTTAGCGCCGCGAACTTTCAATGTCTGGGTCCGGCGTTCTCGCGAGATTTTTCCGTGCGCCGCGAACTTCTCATGCGGTGTGTGTATCCCTTTGTCTTTTTCTGCTCTTCTTGCAAATGGGATTTGGGATGACGCGGAGGCGCGGCAGCATCTGGGCCGTCAGGAGAGCTTAGTACCGCGCGTGCCTTGATTTCGTCCAGGCGGTCTGAAGGGAATTCCTTTACTTCCGTCAGTTCTTCCCAAGCTGTAAAGAATCCATGCCGCTTGCGATGGTTCACAATGTTGTAAGCCACATTTTTCGCGACGCCCGGAAGCTGGGTCATCTCGCTGACACGCGCAGTGTTCAGGTCCACAGTCTTTGCCATATAAGCCCACCTGTAGAGATTTCTCTCTAGTTGGAGGTGGGACTCGGCATCGAGGTGGCCAACGCTGAGATGCACATTGTTGCTACCATGTTCAGGCAGGGATTCTCGAACAGGCAATCTGACTCATGGCGCAACTGACAAACTTAGGACAAGAATTCCGGCCCATGCTCCGGCTCGCGGGTCCGCTGGTCTTAGCGGAACTCGGCTGGATGTCGATGGGTGTGGTCGACACTATTATGGTCGGCCACTTGCCTAATAGTGCGGAGGCGATTGGCGCGGTCAGTCTGGGCGGCGTCCTCTTCTATATGATCGCGCTTTTCGGGGCGGGGGTCCTGTTGGGACTAGACACATTGGTCTCGCAATCGTTCGGCGCCGGTGATGTGGAAGACTGCCATCACTCGCTCATCAACAGCATCTATTTGGTGCTGATCATGACGCCCGTTCTCATGGCGACGGTCTGGATCGCGATCCCGCTCTTGCCGAGATTCGGTGTCAACCCCGCAGTGCTTGACCTCACAGCGCCATTTTTGAAAGCGGTGCTTTGGAGCACGTTTCCCCTCTTGCTTTATTTCGGCCTGCGGCGATATTTGCAAGGTATGAACATCGTAAAGCCCATCATGTTCGTCTTGATCACTGCCAATCTTGTGAACCTCGCCGGCAATTGGATATTGATCTACGGACATCTCGGGTTCCAAACAATGGGAGTCGCCGGCTCCGGCTGGGCGACTTGCATTTCCCGCATTTACATGGCTGTCGCGCTCTGCGCGTACCTCCTTTATTACGATTGGAAGCACAAGACTAATCTGCGAAAGATCAATTTCGGATTCGATGTGGACCGTATCCGCGAATTGATACGGTTAGGATTTCCCGCGGCCGCGCAGATGACTATTGAGATCGGCATCTTTACCCTGGCCACTGTTGTCATCGGACGTCTTCAGCCCGCCGCTCTCGCCGCCCACCAGATCGCACTGAATGTGGCCAGCGTCACTTATATGGTGCCGCTCGGGATCAGTTCCGCAGCGGCGGTGCGAGTAGGGCAGGCGATTGGCCGCCGCGATGCCGATGCTGCAGCCCGGGCGGGATGGGCAGCGCTCATGATTGGCATGGGATTTATGTCCTGCGCTGCGTTAGCTTTCGTCTTGTTTCCGCAGTACATCGTTCGTATTTACAGCTTCGATCCCGCGGTGATGAAGATCGGCGTGACTCTTCTCGCGGTCGCCGCCGTGTTTCAGATCTTCGATGGTATGCAGATCGTTGCTTCGGGCGCGCTCCGCGGTGCCGGCGAGACAAAGATTCCCATGCTCACCTATGGTGTCGCCTATTGGGTCATCGGACTCCCGCTTGGCTACTACCTCTGCTTTGACCGCGGTTGGGGCGCGACAGGCGTGTGGGCCGGCCTCTGTTTTGGCCTTGTCCTCATCGGCTCCGTGCTGCTCCTGGTCTGGAAGCGAAAAGTGACGCAGTTGCAGCAGCAGATGGCCGGTAGCCGGGTCGCTGCAGTCAGCTGATTATTCGGTTTTTCCGGAAACTATCCGTTGCTTTCCTTCGTACCTGAATCTATGCGCATAACAGTGCCCAAGGCGATGCGGGCGATGCGGGAGCCCACTCGCATTGCCCTTGACAGTATGCGCGTACACAAGTTGAGAACCTTCCTCACTCTGCTTGGCGTGATCCTTTCGGTCTCCACACTGATCCTGGTGATCTCGATGATCGAAGGCACCAACGCCTACATCTCGAACAAAGTCGCCAATCTGGGTGCAGACGTTTTCCTGGTCAACCAGTTCGGAATCATTCCTGACAGGAAGGCTTTTCTAAAAGCGCAGCGGCACAACAAGCCCATCACTTACGAAGATTTCGAAGCCCTGCGCGACACCATGCAATTGCCCGCGCGCGTAGGCCTCGAAGCACGCCGCACCGGCCTGCTCCGTGTAGGAACGGAAAGCATGGAAGACGTGGATGTTCGCGGTGTCACTTCCAATATCGGTGAGATGGACGTAGAGGAACCGGCCTCCGGCCGCTACATCACCGATGCCGATGACACGCACAGGTCTGAAGTCGCGCTGATTGGGACTGACGTGGTCAATCGACTTTTCCCGACCGTGGATCCTATGGGGAAGAACGTTTCCATTGATGGCCGGCCATTTCTGATCGTCGGCATTGCCAAGCCGATAGGTTCTGTCCTCGGCCAGAGCCAGGACAATTTCATCTACATCCCCATCCAGACATTCGTAAAGATATATGGCGCAAATAATAATGGGATGGCCATCAACATCCAGGCGCGCGGTCCTGAGTGGTCAATACCTACACAGGAAGAGGCGCGGACGTTGATGCGCGTCCGCCGCCATCTCGGCCCCGGGGACGAGGATACTTTTGGCATCATCGCCGCGTCCGGAATCATGGAGATCTGGCACAGCATCTCCAGCGCCATCGAAGCCGGTATGGTGGGCGTTGTCTCGGTTTTTCTCGTGATCGGTGGCGTCGTCATCATGAACGTGATGCTCACTAGCGTGACGGAGCGCACGCGCGAGATCGGAATTCGCAAGTCGCTGGGTGCGCGGAAGAATGACATCCTGCTGCAATTCCTCTTCGAGTCCGCGATGATGTCCGCGCTGGGCGGCATCATCGGAGTTCTCTTCGCGGCGTCGTTGTCCAAAGCTGTCAACGCGGGCTTTTCCATTCCCATGTCGATGCCCATCTATGCGGTTGTTTTGGCGATCGGAGTTTCCACTATCGTTGGACTCTTCTTCGGGATCTATCCGGCGAGGAAGGCCGCACAGTTAGACCCCATTGAAGCGATGCGCCACGAGTAGCCCAAGGACCCAATGAAGATTCAACTGAGTGAAAACGCGAAGATGGCGCTAGAAACGGTTCGGGAGAACAAGGTCCGCTCCGCGCTCACGGTGTCCGGAGTCGTCATCGGTATCACGACCGTGATTGCGGTCGCGTCTATCCTGGTTGGGGTCAGCCGGAATATCGAGGATTCGCTCAATGATTTCGGTGTAAACACGCTCTTCATCTTCAAGTTCTCTCCGGGCGTGCACTTCGGACGGCTGTCGACGGAAGAACGCACCAGAAAACCATTGACTCTCGAAGACGCCGAGGCCATTCAGGAACTGTGTCCGGCGGTGAAGAGGGTTTCAGCGCAGGTCTTTCCCCGCGTGGGACAAGGCCCTCGCACAGTTGATCCGCCTATGCGATACAGCGGCCGCGAGACCGACGTCAATTTTTCCGGAGTGACGCCGAATTTTGAGCAGACCCAGAATCTGCATATCGCCAAAGGGCGTTTCTTCTCCGATACTGAGAACGACCATCATGCTGAATTGATCGTGTTGGGCTACGATGCCGCCCGCTCCCTTTTCCCCGAGGAGGACGGCACCGGCAAGTTAGTCCAGTTCGGCACCCAGAGTTTTACGGTCGTCGGCATTCTCGAGCAGCGCAAGACCAACGTCCTGCGTGGCAGCGGTTCAGAGAACCAGGCCCTCGTCCCGTATCGTACTTATCGGAAACACAATCCCAACAACGACGAACATTTCATCTCCGCCGAGGCCTATCCCGGACAAAAAACTATCGCCGAGGACCAGATCAGGGGAGTGCTTCGCCAGCGTCGTCGTGTCCCCTTCAGCAATCCTGACAGCTTTGGCGTCTCCAGCGCGGAACAGATCGCCGATCAACTGCGACAAGTCACGGCCTCCGTGGCGCTGCTCACCATCGCTATCAGTTCTATAGGATTGCTGGTGGGCGGAGTCGGCGTGATGAACATCATGCTGATGTCGGTCACCGAACGCACCCGTGAGATCGGTGTTCGCAAAGCCCTGGGTGCGCGCAAACGCGACATCACCTGGCAGTTTCTCACGGAAGCTATGACGCTCACCGGGTCAGGTGGGACGATCGGCGTGATACTTGGTGTGACCATCAGTTTTGCCATCAATAAATTAGTTCCCGCATTGCCTTCCACGGTTCCCGCATGGGCGATCATTGCCGGCGTATTGGTCTCCATGAGCGTGGGTTTATTCTTCGGAATTTATCCCGCGGTCAAGGCTGCAAAATTAGATCCCGTGGACGCCCTGCGCTACGAGTAACCTTTGCGGGTTACCTCAGTCCAATCTGTCCGGTCGGCATCCGCCGAAGCTGCGATAATGTGTTCTTGTTTGGAAGCTACTCTTTCCCTAGGGAGCGATGCAGATGAAATTGGCTAAATCGTGGTTTGGGGTGTTCACTGCTGTCCTGTTTCTTTCAACTCTAGCCGTAGCGCAAAACAACAATTCCAAGAATCCCACTTGGTGGGACAAATACGATTACCTCTTTCACAACGGCCCTGATCCGGCAACCGGGCCCACGTCGCCCGTTAGTTCAGGGAAAGGGAATGTCGATGCGTCCAATGAATGTGGTCCGCAAAGTGAAACTAATATTGCGCTGAGCACGGTGAATCCAAAGATTTTGGCTGCTGGTTCCAATGAGATCTTCCGCCTGCCGATGCGTGGATACTATTCCACCAACGGTGGCTCGAGTTGGGGCGGTGTGGATCTTCCCCTTCCTTCCGCTATCGGGACCAACGGCATTGATTTCGGCTCTGACCCCACTCTCGCCTTTGACACTCTCGGGAACACTTTTTACGGCTACATTGTCGTTTTTTTCAGCAACGGCAACGGCATCAATGGCACTGAGATGGCTGTGGCGCGGTCCACAGACGGGGGAAAGACTTATCCGTCCGTCACGTTCTTCTCTTTCTCCGGCGGCTCTGATCACTTCAATGACAAGCCCATGATGACGGTTGACACCAATCCCAACAGTCCCTACAAGGACAATATTTACATCGCCTGGGATGCGGCCAGCGGCGGTTCTACCGGCGGCGGCATTAGGGTGGCCACATCGACCGACCATGGCGCCACTTTCAACACTGTTCGCGCAGATGATCCCAAGGGCCCGGGCCGATCGATCGGCACCTCTCCTTTTGTGGGTCCTAATGGAGAGGTCTACGTCGCATGGAACGACTACGCCGCAAATGCGATCGTCTTCACAAGATCACTGGATGGTGGCACTACCTGGCAAGCTCCGACTACGATTTCCGCAAAAACTATTCCGTTCGACATTGCGGTTCCCGCGGAATCATTCCGTGCGGCTCTGGTCTATCCGTCCTGCGATGCCGATCGCTCCAGTGGCCCCCATCGTGGGCGTCTCTATTGTTCATGGATAGATCTGACGTCCGCTGGCACCACTGATATCTTTCTCGCCTACTCTGATGACCGCGGTTCCACGTGGACGGCCAAGCAGACCGTCGCCGACCAGCTCGCAAATAAAGTCGATCGCTTCAATCACTGGATATCCCTGGATCCAGTCACTGGTGATGTCAATCTGTCTTTTTATGACACGCGCAATGACACTACCGGCCAGCGCTACATGACCGATGTTTACTTCACTCAATCGCAGAATGGTGGTCTGACCTTCCGCACTCCTAACACGCGAGTGACTACCGTCAGTTCCAATGAACATGACTGCGATGGCATCTTCCCTTGCTCCGGGATCAACTACGGCAACCAGCAGGGCGACTACGAAGGCCTGGTCTCCTTCGGAGGCGTGTCTCATCCAGTCTGGACGGACAGCCGACGCCAGCTTGATCGAATCACAGGATGTTCACGCAATCTGGGGATGGAAGAAGTGTTCACGGCAACCGTGAAATAACTCGATTCAGTACAATTCACACATGGGGCACGCTTGCGTGCTCCATTTTTTTGGACATGTACGGTAGTAACTAAGATTGAAGCATCAAAGAGGCTCGATCGGGACTCTAAGTCATAGAGGAACGGACATCTTACTGAAAAGTCCGCCCATCTTTCAGGATCTCGTGAAAACCAGGACTCAGACAACGAGCAAGGCGAAATGTGCCGGATGTCGCGCACCCGTACGGGACGCGTTTCGTGTTATTTCTACCGACGATGACGGCAGCCAGCGCGAATATGCTTGCCTCTGCCGCCGTTGCTTGGAAGCGGAAAAGGTGTTCGCCCGCCGCGTCGAGCTTTTTGTGAATGGGATTCCGGTAAAAGAATTTGTTAATACGAATGAAGCAGTTCCTCGGCCGATTCCGGCCAAGACTCCTGCTGCAGCCTGATCCCGCCGACCGGTCACTTCAATTCAAATTTCGCGAATGATTGAAGTGTCTCCGCCTCGGATGGCGGATTCATAACATTGCGCGCTGCAAATTCTTCTGCTTGAGGATACTTCGTCTTTCGAGTGCGCTCGGCAGCTTTCGCGAAATCGTATTCCGTACGCCGAAGCTCCACGCCGGATCCAAGCAACAGCCAATAAGCACCGGGGTCTTGAAACGGCATACCTACGCTGCCCGCATTCACAACTCGAATACCTCCGACCATGCGGTCGAATTGCATGTGCGTATGGCCACAGACGACTATGGGTGCCCTGACTTTTTCAAAGACCGGCAGAAGGCGCTCGTCAGAGGTGAGCCGAGTAAATATCTCAGTGTCGTTTCGCGGTGTAGCATGGCAAAAAAGAGCATCACCCAAATTTTGGATATTGACATTGAGCGTTGGAGGCCAACTTGCCAGCAAACGTTCGTGCTCAGGATCAAGTTGCTGCGCGGTCCATCGCACCGGCTCTCGCCATTTTTCTGGAGCGGAACGGTACCACTCCGTCTCGTCCCCTCGCATTTGCGCAAGCACCTCACGGTCGCCGTTGCCCTGAACGAACTGCACTGGAATTTCGACGTCAAGCAGACGTCTGATTGTTTCGCGCGGCATCGGTCCCGGAAAAACATCGCCGCCGACCACTAACAGGTCTACTTTTTCCTGACGGATATCCTGAAGAACAGCTTCGAGCGCGGGCAGGTTGGCATGAATGTCGTAGACCGCTGCAACCCGCATAGAGACCTTCCACAGATGGTGGAGAAGTGAATAACCGCTTTTACGCCACGGCCGCAGTCTGGAACTGCGGTGCCAGCGACTTCGCTGAATTCGGGCCTTCGGCTTGCGCCGATTCCAAAGCCGATTCCACTCGATTGATCGCTTCGGTCACAATGTCGATTGGATCATACTGCTGCAGCAACACCGCCTCTGCGATTCCCACGGCAATCGTCAAAGCCTTGCCACTATTGGATATTTTCACTCCGGCCAGCGCCTTTCGCATCTTTTCTACTACAAAAAATGCGTTCTTGTCGGTTGTGTCGGGCAGGATCAAGGCGATGGTCGTCAGTTCGTAGCGGACAGCGACATCGTTTTGTCGCAATTGCGAACAGATGTTTTGTCCGAGCTGCTGCATCATGTTCTCGACCGCAGGCTCGCCAAATTCCTTTACCATCGCTGACGCTTTTCCGAAGTGCAGCAACAGCACAGATGCCGTCGAATTCTGGGAGATCGCGCGCTTGGTCTCGGAGAGCAGCACATCCAGATAAGAAGAGCGTTTCAGCAAGCCTGATTTTTCGTCTGTGACCGCCAGGTTTTTCATCAGGCTGCGCAACTTGGCATTGTTGACCGCCAGCACCATCTGGTCGGCTATCGTCTTCAACACCACTGCATCAGTCTGTCGCCACTGGCGGGGTTGATCACATTGCTCCAACATCAGGATGCCGACATGCTCATCGCTCGAAGTATCGAGCAGCGGAACAGCCAGTACTGACCTGATGCCTAACGCCTGGATCGAATCTTTCACGGAAGCCAATTCGCCCGATGCTGCGGTATTGTCGATCGACACCATCCCGCTCTGCATCGCGATCGCCTGCACAGCAGCCAGCAGCTTCACAATATGCTGCACGTCAGATTGCTTTATTCCCGGCGAACAATATTCCAATGCAGCCGAGGGCGGCTTTCCCGGCGAACACAATCCTGCAATGCATCGGCTCGCATTGTAATGACGGCCAACATCATTGACCGCGGTGAAGAGGACGCCCTTCACCGTCGATTGCCGATAGATATTGCGCGTGATCTCAGTGACTCTGCCAAAATTATCGACGGCATTCTCTTCGTGCGACATCGAAGGCATCTGTTGCGCGTATTGAGGAGGCGCTTGCTGCTGGCCTCCGCCATAACTCGGCGCTTGTCCGAATGGCGATAGCGGCACTGCCGCTGTCGCAGCAGGAGCCGACGCGGGAGTGTCATATTTCGGAACGAATCCCGCATTCATATACAGATTGCGCAGCTTCTCGTTCTTCTCTTCCTCGCGCGGAAAGAGTTTGTTGATGCGCTCCAGCCTCTCCACTGCCTTTGAACGCATGGAGTACTGGATGAAGATCTCTGCCTGCAGCATGAAGTCTTCGAGTACGGTCGGTTCTTTCTCGAACTCGGCGGGCTTCGCTCCATCCGCTTCTTCGGTTCCGCCAACGATCTGGAAACGGTTCGATATCGCGTTATAGCGGCCCTGATCGATCTTGCCCCGCAGCATCTCCAGGCGTTTCTGATTGCCCGATTGGTAGGGATCGACTTCCGCCGCGCGGTCGAGCGAATCGGCAGCCTTCAAGAAATTTCCTGCGGCGTAGTAAAGCGAAAATAATCCGATCAGCGTTTCACAATAATCCTGTTCGCGGTTTGCCGAGTTGTACACCGCAACCAGGTATTCCATGAATCCGATCCCCGGCGGATGCTTGCTCGTGGTCTCCTTCAACAACGTCACAAACTCGCGGCGCTTGTTTTGCTTGTTCATCAGTTGCTCAAGCTTTTGCGCTACCACCAGCGCGCGATCATGCTGGTCTGCGGTGATCAGGTTGGAGATAAGCAGCATGATCTCGTCAACCTGCTTCGGATCTTTTTCAAACAGCTCCCATAAGAACGGCTCTGCCTCCGCGATGCGGTTGGCGCCCAGCAACGCCCGGGCGTAGGCTTCGCGATAGTCGGGACCGCCGTCCGCCGCCGTAGCGAATGGAGCAAGCACTTCAACCGCCCGCTCGGGTTTTCCAGCGACCAAGTCTCGCCCATATGCGAGTGCCAGAAAGGCATTTGAGGGGTCGAGTCCGTATCCCTTTTCCAACCAGCTTGATGCGTTATCGGGTTCCATTTCCGACAACTGCAAGCAGGACGCGCCCGCGCCTTTGGCATCGCCCAGCGCGGTGCCTAACTCTGCCATGCGCTTGTGATTGTTTACGGAGGGATCGATCGCAACGATCCGCTTCAGCGCGGTCAAAGCATCGGGATGCCGGTCAGCCGCCTGAAATGAGTTGAGGGCAAACTCGTACCCTTCCAACGCAGTCTTCTTGTCGGATTTTTCTATGAACTGCGAGAAGCGAAATGTCTGGTCTACTGTCGGGGTCCCCAACTTGGCCAATTTCTTGTAATTGACGATAGCCTTGGGTTGGTCGCCCACCTCCGCCTGGTGATCGAACAACGCACTCAACAATGTGCAAGCTTCAGCGTTGCGGCCCAGCGCGACTGAGATGTCCGCTGCCGTCTGCCGCACTTTTTCATTGTTGGGATCGTCTTCAAGGATTTCCAGGTACTCTTCCAGAGCGTCTTCCTGCTTGCCCTTTTGAAGATACTTCTCCGCTTTTTCCAGACGCTTCTGAATGTCAGCCATGGGTCCCGTGGGGATGTTTCGAGGTGAGAGCGTATTGTATGCGGAAGCTGGCAGGGACAGCAATTAGGGAAATGCGGGAAAGGCAGCTTTTAGCCTTTAGCCCTTAGCATTTAGCGGTGAATGGGCTGGATTCCCGACAAAACGCGGGTGCCCCACGTTCGCGAAGCTAACGTGGGGATCTTAGATTTTGTGCCCGTTACCAATCCGCGTTCATCCGCGGCTAGCTTTTGTTTGCTGTCTGAAAAGGTTTTACAATCTCACAATGACCGCCGAAGCCGAGCTTTTGCAGTTTCGCAAAGAATTCCCCATTCTCGACCGCACTACCTACCTCATCAGCAACTCACTCGGCGCTATGCCGCGCGGCGTTTATGACACCACGAAGGAATACTGCGACACCTGGGCCAGCCGCGGAGTCCGCGCATGGGAAGAGCAGTGGTGGATGCTCGCCCGCGAGGTCGGCGACGAGATCGGGCTTCTGATGAACGCCGCTCCCGGCACCATCTCCTGCCATCAGAACGTGACCCAGTGTCAGGCGATCATCGCTTCATGCCTCGACTTCTCCGGAAAGCGCAACAAAGTCGTTTACAGCGACATGAATTTCCCCTCAGTCATGTATTTCTGGGAAGGACAGCGCGCATACGGGGCCCGCGTCAACATGGTCAAGACCGACGACGGCATCACCGTCCCCCTCGACCGCATGCTCGACGCCATCGACGAAGAGACCCTGATCGTTCCCATGTCGCACGTCGTCTTCCGCAGCTCTTACATTCAGGATGCGAAGGCGATCATCGACAAGGCCCACAAAGTCGGCGCCATGGTTTTGCTGGATACATTTCAATCGCTCGGCACTATGCCCATCGATGTGCAGGCTCTCAACGTGGACTTCGTCACCGGCGGTGTCTTGAAATGGCTCTGCGGCGGACCTGGCACGGCTTATCTGTACGTGCGTCCCGATCTCGGCACTAAGCTGCAGCCTAAATTCACCGGTTGGACGGCGCACGAAAATCCCTTCGCATTTAAGATCGGCGCGATTGACTACTGCGAAGCGCCTTACCGCTTCATGAACGGCACTCCCAACATTCCTGCGCTGTACATTGCGCGCCCGGGATTGAAGATCATCCGCGAAGCCGGAGCCGAACGCATTCGCGCCAAGTCTCAACGACAGACCGCCGCCCTCATCCGCCTCGCCGACGAAAAGGGATGGAAGGTCAACACTCCGCGCGACCCTGCCGTCCGCGGCGGCACCGTCTCAATCGAAATGCCCAATTCCAAAGAGGTCTGCGCCGAACTGCTCAAGCGCGACGTCGTCGTGGACTACCGCCCCAAAGCCGGTGTGCGCATGTCGCCGCACTTCTACACCCGGGATGAAGAATTGAATACTGCGATTGATACGGTGGAAGAGATATTGAGTGAGATGAAGGTGGGACCCACATCCTGGGCGTAGCGAGCGTTCTTCAATCGAAAATCACAAATGTCACGGCCCAAACCGCTGAACGATCCACCCTATCAACATCCCGCCCACCGCTCCCATGCCAATGATCGGCGCATAGGCCTTCGTAATGATTGCGTCCGGCACACTCAGCAGCAGACCAATTACAAGCCCGGCCAGCCATCCCGGCCACGGCAGTTGTGAAGCTCCAATGAGAAAACCAATCGCAAAGCGATTGATGAACGCGCCGGTCAGCGCAGCTGGTTTGTCGGGAAAAGAGAGCGGCAACATGGATGCAGCCGAGAGCGCGCCATAGACCAGTCCACAGACAACGCCCAACATGATTCGTGACATGCCGCGGATTATAGGCCAGCATGGTTCCAGAAGTTACAACAAAGAACTCTGTGCTCTCTCGGGTTCAAGCTTCTTGAGTTTCTTGTTGACATTCGCCTTTTCTTCGCTCAGAATGGCGTTGCTCTGAAACACGATTCTTCGCGACTTCAAAAACTATGGCACTGACCAAACGACAGCGCGAGATCTACGACTTCATCTCCCACTTTGTCCAGAAGAACGGCTATTCGCCTTCTTTTGAGGAGATCGGCGAAGGCATGGGCCTCAGCTCATTGGCCACCGTGCACAAACATCTGACCAACCTCGAACGTAAGGGCATGCTCAAGCGCGATTACAATCGTAGCCGCTCGATCGACGTGATCGCACCGCGCGGACGCATGAAGCAGGAGATGGCGCTGAGCACTGCCGGCGTGTTGCCTTTACTGGGACGCATCGCTGCCGGACGACCGATCGAAGCGCTCGAAAATCCTGCCACGATTTCTCTCAATGACGTTACGCGCTCCAAAGAAGTCTTCGTCCTCCAGGTCTCCGGCGATTCCATGCAGGACGAGCACATCGTTGACGGCGACTACGTAATGGTCGAGCGCATGAAAACCGCCAACAACGGCGAGATCGTCGTCGCGCTCATCGATGGTACCGATGCGACATTGAAGCGGATGTACCGCGAAGGGGACCGCATCCGCCTCCAACCCTCCAATGCAACGATGAAGCCGATCATGGTGCCTGCCGCCGCGGTGCAGATTCAAGGGCGAGTGATTGGTGTTTTAAGGAAGTACTAGGGTCCAGAAGGATAAAGGAGCATTAGATGAGTTCAGAGTGGGTCCCAGTTGAGAATCAAAGGCCCGAGAACGGTCGTGTGGTTGGTTTGTTGTGTTCGCGTCCAGATGGAACGATTGAGCGTGCAATCGGGTGGTGGAACGTAAAGGAGTGGGTGATTACGGCAGCTCCCAGAGAATCGGTGAGCACCATCTTTTGTTGGTGCCGTTTGCCAGAAAACACGCCATCGGTTATCAGTGGGGACTTGATCTGATAGAGATCAAGTAATTGGCAGTGTTGGAGAGTTATGCTCCATTCGGAATTCAAAGAGGCTTGGAAAGACGGTCGACTCCAAGTTGATGTCGACCGAAGTACTGCTCGACTGGTCACAGCCGGATACTTACCAAAGCGATATTTCTGGGCGACAACTTTCTGGGGACTCGTTTGGATCGGATTGATTATTGCTGGCCCACTTTTATTTTTTTTTATCGTTGGTGGAGCGGAGTAGGTGCCTGGATCGTCGCGACCCTGCTTTTTGGAGCAATAAAAACTTCCGCTTGCAAGTTTGTTATCCAGCATTCTCTCGAGAACGAAAGCTTTTATTCCGAACTTTCCGGAAAATCAATAATGCAAGTTCGAGAGAAGTAGACATCCACGCAACACAAAAACAAAACCCAGCCATTCGGCTGGGTTCGCTCTTCGTTAACGCTAAGCTGTTTACAAATGTTTGTCTATCGCTCCGCTGATGGCTTCTTTTGTCCACTGTCCGCCGACCATCTGCACCTGCACCTTGCCTTCTTTGAACAATAACAAGGTCGGAATGCCCTGCACGCGATAGCGCATTGGGGTCGCTGAATTCTTGTCCACATCCATCTTGAAGACCTTGGCTTTTCCCTTGTAGGCATCGGCAATCTCGTCAACGATCGGCGCTATCGCTCTGCACGGACCGCACCAGGCCGCCCAGAAGTCTACCAACACGGGCTGGTCCCACTTTAGAACGTCCTGATCAAAGCTCGCGTCCGTTACTTCCAGTACCAATTGACTTGTTGCCATCGAATCTCTCCAGAAAATAATAGTGAATTGAGTAGGACTAATTATCCTAACATCCGATTGGATGCGACGGCCGCCGGAAAGTCGCAGCCGCTGACATTCCGGTAAGTTATTCATTGCATAAGACAATCATTCCCAAGGTCATTGCGCCGTAGGTACCGGAGGTTACTTATGGTTACTTTCGGGATATTGCGATGTGACCCCAAGTCCACCTAGACTGCGCGGTGTAGGCAGACCTGGGGGAGGGCTGCCGAGATCACGCCCCGCAACCAAGCCGGTTTCGGGGCGTTTTCTTTGATATAAGGGTTCCGCGGCTTCGCCGCTCCACCCTCGCGCTCTGTTCGCGCGCGACGCGCTCACTCCGCGCGCGACGCGCTCACTCCGCGCTCACCCGGGTATCTGAGGGTTCCGCGGCTTCGCCGCTACACCCTCGCGCTGTGTTCGCGCGCGACGGCGCTCACTCCGCGCTCATCCGATGTATAAGGTTTTTGCGGTTCGGGTGGCGCAGGCCTTCAGGCCTGCATTAAATGCCCGTAGAAATTGGGGGCTTTAGCCCCTGGGTTCCGCTGATAGCTGATAGCCGAAAGCTGACAGCTCCCTTACTTAATCTGCACTAACTCTTCAGCCTCAATCTTAGGTGGCGGCGCAGCCGGAGGCGATTTCCTTCCAGCCTTCTTGATAGAAGACTGCGGCGCGCGCCAGTGGTCGATATATGAGATCTGGTGCACGCACGAAACCGTGCAATGTGGCGCGCAGAATTTTTCTTTGAGGAACTCGCGTCGGATGTCGTCAACTGAATATGTCAGCAGCGGAACGCCCGGGATGCCGCGTTGCTGTGAGCACCAGTGGACCAGCCCGTTTTCGCATATATAAAGGTAGCGGGCGCCGGAGCGGCATCGCCAGTCATTGGGCTTTCCGTATGCGATGTTCTTCTGGAAGTGGTTGAACTGCGAATAGTTCTTCTTCTCGAACTTCATGATCTCTTCGTACACTGCGATCTCTTCATCGCGTAGCGGACGAAGCTGCCCATCGCCATCATGAATGATCCCGACGGTCGACGTAAATCCAAGTTCGATGGCGCGCTTGCTCACCACCAGCGCGTCCTGCGGATTGTGGATTCCGCCACCGACCACCGAATTGATATTCACGTGGAACTCAGCGAACTCGGAGAGAAGTTGCAACTTCTTGTCCAGCACCTTCAGGCTCTTTTTCGACACGTCATCCGGCATCACATTATCGATGCTGATCTGCATGTGGTCCAAGCCCGCATCGTTCAACCGCTTAATGCGTTCTTCCACCAGCAGATAGCCATTCGTGATCATTCCAGCGATAGAGCCGTTCTTGCGGATGCGTCCGATGACCTGATCCAACTCCGGATGCAGCAGCGGTTCGCCGCCGCTGATGGTGACGATCGCCGTCCCCAGGCTGCCCAGCTTGTCGATGCGCTCGAACATCGTCTCGATCGGCACCGGCTTCGACACATCGTCATACTCATTGCAATAGGTGCAGGAAAGATTGCAGCGACGCATGGGAATAATGTGCGCCATCACCGGATGGTCAGTGGACGCCAGCGCTCGGCCGATCATCATCAGCTCGCGCGAGCGCCGGTTCGCTATCCGCAAACGGTGTTTAAGACTGGGATGGGTGTGGGACATTTCGTCTATTTATTACAACACAGCCCTGTGGATTTTTAGGCATTGCGCAATCGAATGGGGAAAAACCACGGGCGAATGGGGAACTATTGACATTGCTCTGTACTCCCGTGGTTAAACGACTCTCAATCCGCTCTTATCCTTCTTTGATCCGCGGTTAGGCTTTTGCCTTTCGGCGATCGACTCCCCTTTCCTGATAAACTAAAAAGTTCGTTTATACCCTCCAAGGACGCCATACTAATGCTCAACCCTTCAGATATTGCCATCATCAGCGGAGCGCGCACGCCCATGGGCCGCTACTGCGAAAAGCTTCGCGACTTCACCGCCATGGAACTCGGCGCCACCGCCGGCATAGAAGCGATCAAGCGATCCGGAATCGACCCCCAGGAATTCGATCACGTTGTCTTCGGCAACGCGCAGCAGACCTCTTCGGATTCGCACTACGGAGCGCGACACGTCGGCCTCAAAGCCGGATTGCCTATCGAAACTCCCGCGCTCACCGTTAATCGCCTCTGCGGCTCCGGCATGCAATCCATCGTGAACGCCGCTCAGATGATCCAACTCGGTGAAGCTAAGACCGTCCTCGCCGGCGGCATGGAATCTATGTCGCAAGCACCGTTCGTCGTTCGCGGCGCGCGCTGGGGCATCGGCCTGGGACAAGGCAAGTTGGAAGACGCGCTCATGCAGGGCCTGCTCGACCCGCAATGCGGCCTCTACATGGCGCAGACCGCAGAAGAATATTCGAAGCAGCAGGGAATCACGCGCGAGAAGATGGATGAGTTTGCGTTGCTCTCGCAGAAACGCGCAGCCGACGCGCAGCAAGCATGCCGTCTAGGCGAAGAGATCACGCCGGTCGCATTGAAGGATCGCAAGGGCAAACCCACCGGCGAGATGTTCGAGAAAGACGACCACCTCCGTCCGCAGACCACGCTCGAAGGGCTCGCCAAACTTCCGCCCGCTTTCGGCAAAGACGGCATGGTCACCGCCGGAAATGCCAGCGGCATCGTCGATGGCGGTGCAGCCGTAGTCGTTACCTCCATGCAGGATGCAGAAAAGCGTGGCCTCAAGCCTATGGGACGCATCGTCAATTGGGGCATCGCCGGAGTCGATCCCAGGATCATGGGCAGCGGTCCCGTGCCCGCCACCCGCGCTGCACTGAAACGCGCCGGCCTCAAACTCGATGACATTGATTTAATCGAAGTGAACGAAGCCTTCGCTGGACAATACCTCGCAGTCGAAAAAGAACTCGGCTTCGATCGTGAAAAAGCCAACGTAAACGGCGGCGCGATTGCGCTGGGCCATCCGCTCGGCGCAACCGGCACGAGACTCGTCATCACGCTGTTGTACGAGTTGAAGCGCCGCAAAAAGAAATATGGTTTGGCAACAGCCTGCATCGGTGGGGGGCAAGGTATTGCGGTTATTGTGGAGAGCCTTAACTAGTGATTCTCAGATCTATTGGCTTGGGCACGATTGCATCGGCTTTGTTATTTCTCTTCGAAATTAAATTTCCTGGGAACCGCACCGTATTTTTTCTAGATCAACCCGGATGGCTTGCGATTGTATCGATTTGGGGATTCGACGGTACGCACTCACCTTGGGGGCACGTTGTTTGGATTAGCGCAAACTCGGCTTTTTATGCAGTCATAATTTTCTTGTTTTTGTACTTGGTTCAGCAAATCTCGGGTAAGGTGCGTGGGAGAGGCCCACAATCCAATTAAATACGAAAACGGAGAGTTAATGGCAATCAAAAAAGTTGGTGTACTCGGTTGTGGACTTATGGGCTCCGGCATCGCGCAGGTTTCCGCGATGGCGGGCTATGACGTGGTCGTACTCGAGGCCGAGCAGAAGGCCATCGACAAAGGCTTCGCCGGCATTGAAAAATCGCTGGCAAAGTTGGCTGAGCGCCCGGTAGAAAAAGGCGGCATCACTGCCGAACAACGCGACGCAGCCCGCGCCCGCTTGAAGGGCACGCTCAACAAACAAGACCTCGCTGATTGCGACATCATCATTGAAGCCATCATCGAGAACGTCGAGATCAAGAAAGCAATGTATGCCGACCTCGACAACATCGCCAAGAAAGAATGCATCTTCGCCACCAATACCTCTTCGATCTCTGTAACAGAACTGATGGCGGCCACCAAGCGTCCCGAACGCTTCATCGGACTCCACTTCTTCAATCCCGTGCCGCTGATGAAGCTCATCGAAGTCGTGCGCACCATCGCCACTGCGCCCGATGTCTTTGATACCGCCGTCGAATTCGCCAAGAGTCTCGGCAAAGTCCCAGTGCGCACAACCGACAGGACTGGATTCATTGTCAACCGTCTTCTCGTTCCATATTTGCTCGACGCGATCCGCGCTTACGAAGAAGGCGTCGGCTCCATCAGCGACATCGATAACGCCATGAAACTCGGCTGCGGCTATCCCATGGGCCCGTTCACGCTGCTCGACTTCGTCGGCCTCGATACCACTTACTACATCACTCATGTAATGTTCGACGAATTCAAAGAGCGACGCTTCGCCTCACCCGCGCTGCTGAAGCGAATGGTGCTGGCCGGCTGGTACGGGCGAAAATCCGGCAATGGCTTTTATAATTACGCCGACCCGAATAAGCCAGTTGAGAACAAGGTTTAGGGGAAAAGAGCAGATCCAGCTCTATTTGAATGCCACCTATTAAGCGGAACGAACGGCGGGCGCTTGAAGACTATCGAGACTTAAAGATCTCGCTCGAAGAACTGCGTCCGCTGATCGAAAAGAGGGTTGGAATTTATTTCCAACCCGAGGGCTTCCACAATCGAGGTATTCAAAAATATACAGATCCTGCCGTTCCACAAGTCAAGGTCAGAGTAGGCCACCTAGAAACCGCCTATCGTAGATGGCAGGAACGCAAAATTTCCGAGAAACATTTAGGAGATTGGGCTGCGATGCTGACAATGAATGACGATTATGTACTTCATGAGGACGAAAGCGAAATACTCGCGGAGTGGCTAAATAGAGTTTGTTTTAACGGTGTAATCAAACCTGTTATTAAGGCTTGAATCCGTGCGAATCCGTCTCATCGGTGTAATCCGTGGCAAGCTTTTGATTCTTAATCCGCGTTAATCCGCGGCAAAGGTCTTATGAACTTTCAAAACCTGAAATTCGAATCCAAGAACCACATCGCCTACGTCACCATCAACCGCCCGGAGAAGCTCAATGCTCTGAACATGGCAGTGATGGAAGAACTGCGCACTGCGTTCACAGCCATCAAAGCCGACAGAGATCTTCGCGTCGCGATCCTCACCGGATCAGGCGAGAAGGCCTTCGTCGCCGGCGCTGATATCGGCGAGCTCAGCAAGCACAGTACTGTCTCCGCGAAGGAATACACCCACGTTGGACAATCCGTTCTTGACCTCATCGAGAATCTCGGGAAGCCGGTGATCGCCTGCGTAAATGGATTCGCTCTCGGCGGAGGATGCGAACTCGCGATGGCCTGCACCATGCGCATCGCCTCAGAAAACGCGAAGCTCGGACAGCCCGAAGTGAAACTAGGCATCATGGCCGGATACGGCGGCACTCAACGCCTGCCCCGACTCGTGGGCAAAGGCCGCGCCATGCAGATACTCCTCACTGCGGACACCATCAGCGCAGCGGAAGCCCACCGCATTGGACTGGTGAATGAAGTCGTTCCCCAGGCCGACCTCATCAAGCGCGCCGAAGAGATTGCCGCCAAGATCATTGCCAACGCTCCGCTGGCGATTCAATACACAATGGAAGCAGTCAATCACGGGATGGAAATGACCCTGCCCGAAGGACTGTATCTCGAAGCCACATTATTCGGCGTTTGCTGCGCTACCGACGACAAGAACGAAGGCACCAAAGCTTTCCTGGAAAAGCGCGCCGCACAGTTTACGGGAAAGTAAGCCGGCGGTATTTGCGGTAAATAGGCATTTTCCATCTCTTAGGGCGCGCAGAAATGCGCCCCTTTTCTATTCCTCGGCCATTTGCCCACTGTTTTCATTGACTTTCCCCAACGCCCATATACAATTCTCCCGCTCCTTCCTCCCTCAATTTACCCAGGCCCTGAATTGCCGCCTCGCTCGGTAGGCAGACGGCGACGTGTTCATACCCTATTGCAAGAAGGATTTGACTATGGCCTCGCGCAAGACCCTCGCCACCGTTTTCCTGTTGATTTCGTTTTCTTTGTTTGGCATTGCCCAGTCGAAGACACCCCCGCCCGATCTTTCCACTCTTCCGCGCATCATCAAGTACAGCGGCGCTTTGAAGACATCCGACGGCCAGCCGCGCAGCGGCACCGTCGGCGTGATCTTCGCCATATATGACAGGGAAGCCGGCCTTTCGCCCATTTGGCTGGAATCGCAGAGCGTCACCGCGGATGACACCGGACACTACTCCGTCCTGCTCGGCAGCACCAACCCGGCAGGATTGCCCGCGAGCATCTTCTCCAGCGGCGAAGCGCGATGGATCGGCGTTCAGTCCGACGGCCAGGCCGAACAACCGCGCACGTTGTTAGTCAGCGTTCCTTATGCCCTTAAGGCCGGCGACGCCGACACCCTCGGCGGCAAACCGCTTTCCGCTTTCTTACTCGCCGACACTTCGACCGCTTCGCGCGCACAGCGCGAGAAGACCGCCGCCATCAGCAATGGAGCCACGAGTGGCGTGGTTAATTTTGTGGCCAAGTTTGATTCCACTGCTTCCATCGTCAACTCCAGCATCTTTGACACCGGCGTTGCCGTCGGTATCGGGACCACATCTCCCGCAGCCACCCTTGATGTAAGCGGGCTCATCCGCACGTTGAACGGCATCAAGTTCGGCGATGGCACTATTCAAAGCACAGCCGTGCCCAGCAATTGCGCGGCAACGCAGATTGTGAAATGGACAGGCTCGGCTTGGTCCTGCGCGGCAGAGAGCGGAACCATAACCGGCATAACCACCACCGCGGGACTCACCGGAGGTGGTACCAGTGGAAATCTCATCCTGCAACTTGATCCCACCATCGTTCGCGCCGACGTCAGCAATAACTTCACCGCCCGGCAAAGCGTCATTGGAAGCACCGCCTCGGTGTTGTTGTCAGCCACGCAGAGCAATTCCGTCGTGCTCGCCGGCCAGCCCACATTCCTTCAAGCGCAGACATCGATTCCCGCAGGCGTCGCCGGCTATTCAACATCTCTTACCGGTACAGCGGCCGGTGTCGCCGGATTCAGCAGCAGCATCAGCGCGCCCGCAGTTCTGGGTTGGAATGGTTCCACCACGGGCGTTAATGATTCTGCAACGGGCGTTCTTGGCGTTACCGACAATCCCATCGGCCGCGCCGTAGAAGGCGAAGCAAACTCGCTGAGCGGCAACACCGTCGGCGTCCGCGGAAAATCAGTCAGCACCTCCGGAACCGGCATCGCTGGCAACGCGACCGCTGGCTCCGGATTTACAGTCGGCGTGTTTGGTGGTGTTAATAGCCCTGACGGAATCGGCGTCACAGGCAATGCGTCATCGGGCAGCGGATTCACGGTCGGCGTAGAAGGAAACGTCAACAGCCCCCTCGGAACGGCTGGTCTGTTCACCGCACCAAGCAGTGTCGGTGCATATTTTCTACGCGGCAATGCGGGTGGCACCGATCGCTTCAAGGTCGATGGCACCGGCACGGTATTCGCGGCCGCGTATAAAGACCTAAACGGAAATCCCATCAGCGGCGGCGGCAGCGGCACTGTCACCAGCGTCATCGCCGGCAGTGGACTCAGCGGAGGCGTAATCACTACCAGTGGAACTTTGTCAGTTGATTCCACGGTCGCCCGGGTGAACGCTAATAACAATTTCAGCGCCCCACAGACTTTCTTGAGTTCTGTTGGAGTTGTCGATATCAGTGCTGCGAACGGCCTCTTTCTCGCTACCCTCCCACCAAGCTCTCCCTCGCCGGTTGGCACAAATCGGGTTCTTGTAGAGGCTGGCGCTGGGCTGGATGGAATGTCGGTGGTAGCACAAGACGCCAATGGGGTGATCGACTTTCTTACGGGAGGCGACACAGCCGCGACCAACACCCGCATGCACATTGATGCTGCCGGCAAAGTGGGCATCGGCACGCAGACGCCGACTCAAGCCCTCGACGTGGTCGGAACCGTCAACGCAACGTTCTTCGTCGGCAACGGTTCTGGCATTACAGGGATAACCGCCACCACACTCGGCGGCGTCGCGGCAGGGAGCTATGCGCGCATAGACCAGCCGCAAACTTTTGCCACAACTCAGACTTTCAATGCCGGTGACGGCGGCCAGATCATCAGCGGGAAAGACAACGGCACGGAGATTTTCACTGTCAACGGTGCGAACACCAATTTCACCGTCTCTGCATCGCAGGCCAAGCCCGGCCCCGCGACTCTCGACATCAATGCGCCCACCACTGATTATCCAGCGGCCATCCGCGGAGAAGCCACCAACACTGTTGGCATTGTCGGCGGAGTTCAAGGCATTTCTGCAAGCGTCGATGGCGGCGCGGGTGTTGCCGGAATTTCTACGACATTGACGGGCACCGGCGTCGGCGTCTTTGGTGGAGCGAAGAGCGACGGCACAGCCTACGGCGTCTCTGGCCACACTTTCTCCCTCACAGGTGCTGGCGCCGGCGTCGTTGGCCAATCTGACAGTAGCGTCGGTGTAGGCGTCCAGGGCTATGCCCAAGCAGTGAGCGGCCCGAACTACGGCGTGCAAGGAACCTCCGAAAGTACGAACGGTGTGGGCGTTCTGGGTCTGGCGAATTCCGCCTCCGGTTTCAATGTGGGCATTTTAGGAATCACAAATAGTGCAACCGGCACGGCGGGCTTCTTCAAGAATGCCGCCGATGGGCAGATTTTGAGCGGACGGAACAGCAGCGGTCAAATATTCAGCGTCTCCGGCACCGGTGCCGTCACCGCTACCAGCTTCACCGGCAGCGGCGCGGGGCTGACAGGAGTCACGGCAGCAACAGCAACCAATGCAACCCAACTCGGCGGCGTCGCCGCTGCAAATTTTCCAACACTAACCGCAGCTACCGACCAGAGCTTCACGAGCAGCCTTACATTGCCGGAATTGAATCTACCTGCCACGACATCATCAACATTAGGAGTGATTAATCTGGGCGGCAGCAGCTTCATTCACAAAGTCGGAACCCAAAATACATTTGTTGGTGAGAGTGCCGGGAATTTTGCTCTCACGGGAATTTCGAATTCAGGTATCGGGTACTTTGCACTCAACAGTTTGACCACGGGCAATTCGAATACCGCAGTGGGAAGGAATGCACTGAAAGCGACTACTTCCGGAGGCAGCAATGTCGCAATCGGTTTATCAGCACTGGCCAACAACACGACCGGAACTCAGAATGTGGCTCTGGGGACTGCTCTTACTAGCAACACGATTGGTGGTAACAACGTTGCAATCGGGTCTTCCGCTTTGGGGTCAAATATATCGGGAAACAGCAATATCGCACTTGGGCAGAGTGCTCTCAGCGTCAACACCACTGGCTTCCAAAACCAAGCTGTTGGAGTTCAAGCTTTGCAGAGTAACAGCACAGGCAATAATAATGCGGCGTTTGGGACTCTTTCGCTTTTAGCTGCTACTGCGTCCTTCAATTCTAGCTTCGGTTCTTCTGCCTTACGATCAACCACAACCGGGTCTCTAAATGCTGCCTTGGGTTACCAAGCCGGCTACACGTTAACGCCGGCTAATGCCAACACGACAGGGGCTAACAATACTTTTGTTGGCGCCAATTCCGGCCCCGGCACTCCAACACAACTGAACAACGCAACAGCAATAGGTTCGGGTGCGCTCGTCTCGCAGAGCAACTCCATCGTTCTCGGCGATGGCACCGTAAACGTCGGCATCGGCACGCAAACTCCGGCCCAAGCTCTCGACGTGGTCGGCACTGTCCGCGCCACCAGCTATATCGGCGACGGCTCTGCATTGTCCAACATCACAGCGAGCAATGCGGCATCGCTCGGCGGCATCGACGCGGCCAACTATGCGCAGAACGGCGTCAGCAACACCTTCACCGCTAATCAGTCGGTTAACGCCAACACTGTCTCCGGTACCGCTTCCCTAAGTGTCGCTCAGGCAGGTGCAGGAGCCGGACTAAATATCTCTGCGCCCGGATTGGGAACATTTCCGAATGACGCGGTTATCGTCGCAACCGCGACCGATGCCAGCGGCGCATCCGCCCCCAACGTTCCTCGCGCCATTCTGGCGATCGTCAGCAGCAGCGGCGGCCGCGGTGTGCAAGGTAACAGCCAAGCAACGACCGGGAACGGTGTCGGCGTGATCGGATTTTCCTCGGGTAGTTCAGGATCGGGCGTCTATGGCCAAGAAAATTCGGCGACTGGTCCGACCAATGGCGTGGCCGGCGTTTCGCTGAGCACCAACGGCGCCGGTGTTTACGGTGAGGCTGACGCGACCTCCGGCAATACCGCCGGCGTGCGCGGAATCGCTCTTAGCCCTTCCGGAAAAGGCACTGAGGGTGATGCTTTCCCCACCACCGCAAACGCCGTCACCTCAGCGGGCACGGGCGTACTCGGCACATTCGGCTTCAATAGCGACTTCAGCACTAACCCTAACGCCACCGGCGGATACGGCGTGCGCGGTCAGACAGCCGGCTCCGGCGGCTTCAGCACCGGCGTCCGCGGCGATGCGCTCTCGAATACAGGGAACGTGATCGGCGTCGAGGGTTTCACTTTGAGCAATAGCGGAGTGGGCGTGAAAGGAGAAGCTGATGCATCCAGCGGCGTTACCGTCGGAGTGCTCGGCATTGTCACCAGCCCCTCGGGAATTGCTGGCTACTTCGAAAACGATGGCGGCGGAAAAATTCTGAGCGGAAACAACAATGGAACCGAAGTCTTCAGCGTCTCCGGAGCCGGAGTCGTCACCGCCACCAGTTTCTCCGGTAGCGGCGCTTCGCTTACGGGAGTGACCGCCGCAACCGCCACCAATGCTACCCAGCTAGGTGGTGTGGCAGCGGCAAATTATCCAACGTTGAATGCAGCTAGCAACCAGACCTTCACGAGCAGCCTGACCATGCCGCTGATGGCGTTGCCGACGACGACTTCCTCGACCAGTGGAGTGATCACGTCTAACGGCAACAGATTCCTTCACAGCTTCGGGACAAATAATCTTTTTCTTGGCGTGAACGCCGGCAATTTCAGCACAACGGGAACTGGTGGTAATACTGGACTTGGAGTCTTGGCTCTTTCGAGCGTCACAACTGGGTTCAGCAATACCGCGACCGGTAGTAATGCGTTGAAGTTAAACCTTATAGGCAATCACAATACAGCCATTGGAGCTTCAGCCCTCCAGAACGCGACCGGCAATGGCAACACCGCCACCGGATCTGCAGCATTACTCTTAAACACCGCGGGAATCGAAAACACCGCAACTGGACTCGGCTCTCTTTTGAGCAACACTTCCGGGAACTACAATATTGCGATTGGCTCTGATGCACTCAGTGGTAATACGACTGGCGCAAACAACACCGCACTGGGAAAATCTGCTGGGACTACCACTGCATTTGCCAATGAGAACACCACAGGATCCAACAACACCTTTATTGGATACAATTCCGGCCCCGGCACGCCGACGCAACTCACCAATGCCACCGCCATCGGCGCGAATGCTCTCGTCTCGCAGAGTAATTCCATCGTCCTCGGCGACGGAACCGTTAAAGTTGGCATCGGCACTTCGACACCAACGCAAGCGCTCGACGTCGTCGGCAACATTAACGCGAGCGGCACGATCTCGGGAGACGGTTCAGGACTCACGAATGTAAATCCAACACTTCTCGGCGGCGTGGCTGCAATCAGTTATGCGCGTTTAGATGTACCAACAGATGAGAGCTTCGCAGGCACTTTGACAACGCCCCAACTCAATCTGCCTTCAACGGCTTCTGCAGCAGTGGGCGTACTCACCATCGGTGGAAATAGGTTTGCACACAGTTTCGGTGTTCAAAACACGTTCCTGGGATCGGGCACGGGGAATTTTGCCATGACTGGCGGCAGCAACACAGGTCTCGGATTTCAAGCGCTCTTGAACAACACAACGGGTACGGCCAACACCGCAACCGGAAGCCAAGCTCTCCAACTCAATACTACGGGCAGCAGCAATACCGCTAATGGCACTTTCACCCTCTTCTTCAACACCAGCGGCGGCGGAAACACCGCGAGCGGATACAGCGCTCTATTCTCAAATAACATAGGAATCAGAAACACAGCGGATGGAGCTTTTGCCCTTACAACCAATACGAGTGGTAACCTGAATGTCGCCACAGGATTTCGAGCACTTGAGCAAAACGCTTTCGGGAGTTCAAACAGCGCTAGCGGATACTACGCATTACAGCAAAACACTAGCGGAGATGCCAACACAGCTTTGGGATTTCAAGCCGGTTACACTGCAACCCCAGCCAACGCCAACACCACAGGCTCAAATAACACATTCCTCGGTTACAACTCTGGCCCCGGCACACCCACGCAACTCACCAATGCCACCGCCATCGGCTCAGGTGCGCTGGTTTCGCAGAGCAATTCCATGGTTCTCGGGAACGGTTCTGTAAAGGTCGGCATCGGCACGGAAACACCAACGCAAACACTTGACGTCATCGGAACTGTGAAAGCCACCAGTTTCTCCGGCAGCGGCGCGTTGCTCACCGGCATTCCCAACAGCGCCACCTCGGGTACGTCATTTGATACCGCCAATTCTCTGGTGGCAAGAAACGCCACGGGCGGATTCACTGCAGGAACCCTGACACTCGATGACGTCAACATCACCAGTCTCGCCGGAAGCTCGATAACCGGCAGCCTTGCCGGCGACATACTCACCCTGAATCAAGCCGGCGCAGGAAGAGCACTGGTCGCTACTTCCCAAGGCGGTAACGCAATCAGCACCTCCAGCGTAAGTGGAAACGCGCTGTCGGCAAGCAGCACCAACGGACAGTCGGTTTTCGCTTCTTCCGATGGCGCCGTCGGCCTGTTCTCGCAGACCACAGCCACCACCGCTGCAAGCGTTGCCATCCGTGGAACCTCCTTCAGCACAACTGGTAACAGCGTCGGCATGCAAGGCATTGCTTCCGCAAGCACGGCTGGCGTTGGTGTCGCCGGAACCGGACAAGCCGGCGGCGCGCAGGGCGTCGCTACTTCGTCCACCGGCTTTGGCGTAAAGGGTTTTTCGTCCTCCGCTACTGGCGCCACTGTCGGCGTCCTCGGACTGGTCAGCAGCCCCTCAGGCATCGCTGGTACCTTCAACAACACCGGCGGCGGACAGATCCTCAGCGGACAGAACAATAGCGTCGAGAAATTCAGCGTAAGCGGCACCGGTAACGGCACCTTCAGCGGCTCCGTCACCGCCACTAACTTTATAGGTCAACTCGGCGGTGTTGCCTCATCCAACTATGCCCGCCTGGATACCGGAAACTCCTTCGCGTCGACTCAAACCTTCTTGCCGGCTTCCTCCAGCACCGGCGTGGCCATCACCCAGACCGGCACCGGCACGGGGCTCGATGTCGAGACTGGGAGTTCCACCTTGCCTGCGTTGTTTGCGCACTCCAGTGCCACCAGCGGTTTTCCAACGGGCGTCTGGGGACAGAGCGATGCGCCTAGCGGCATCGGAGTGCGAGGCACGGGAACGGCTGCGACAGGTGGCGGAATCGGCGTCTATGGCGAGTCGTCTGCCCTCAGCGGCGTGGGCGTGTGGGGGCAGCCTACCCATCCCACCGGAAACACCGTCGGCGTATACGGTATCAACCCCAGCTCCGGAGGCACCGGTATCTGGGGCAGGGTCACGGACACTACCGGCGGGTCCACGGTGGGCGTGGAGGGAGATGTCTTCAGCGCTAACGGGATTGCCGGCAAGTTCGTCAGCAACAATTCCAGCGGCAAGATCATCAGCGGGCGCGACAGCATAAGTGAAGTCTTCGCGGTGAATGGTACAGGTAACATCAGCGCCTACAACGGCAACCCGACCGCCGGTAACGGCGTGGCGTCCGTTCACGGAAGCTTTTCCTCTGCGGTCGGTGCTCTCACGCCAGTCAATACCACTACACTATTCACCCCGTCTGGCGCGACGGGCGGCGGTCTCTATCGCGCGACGTGTTACATGGTCAACACCGCAAGCGCAACCGGGCCGAATGGTATCGCTACTATCCACTGGACCGACGATTCCGGCACTGCGCAGAGCGGGATATGCTCAACGTTTGTTACCACAACCCTGGGCGATTACGTCACTGGTAGTGTGATGGTGCAATCGGCAGGGGCGATCACGTTTAGCGTCACTGCGAACGCCGCCACCTACAAGATCTACATCAGCTTGGAGAAACTGATCTGACCATGACTTGGCTGATCTGACTAAGACTGCTGCGTAAAGACGGGAGCAAAACGCTCCCGTTTTTTTTTGGCGAGTATTCGTGTTCTTGCTGAGCTAATCTTTTGTCCTTCTCAGTGCCTCTGTGTCTCTGTGGTGAAAACGAATTGACCTCTGACTGTTGACTACTGTTTACTGACTACTGCCTCTCATGATCAAGTCCATCACCACTGTGCGCCTCACCAAGTCCGCTAAAGACTTCGAGAAACTCTCTGCGCTCTTCGACTCCCTCGGTTTCGGACGCGGACACGGATGGAAAGACGGACACAGCCGCGGCGCTCCTTTTCTCGCCCCCGTAGGCAGCATCGAGATTGTTGATGGCAAAGCTCCAGCCGAAGGCGACCTTCTCGTCGAAGTCTCTGACCTTGACAGCGTGCACGCGCAAATCAAGAAAAATAAGATTGGCGACGTTACTGACATCAAGCCGACACATTGGAAATCGCGCTACTTCATCTTCGAGCACGCAGCGACTATCAGACTTGCCTTCTGGTCATTCGATACCCCGCCGAAGCTCGAATTCCAAACTCTCGAAGGCGATCTACATGTTGCGGGCGCACGTTTCGCAATCGTAGTCAGCCGCTTCAATCAGTTCATCACTGACCGCCTGCTGCAAGGCGCGCTCGACGCGCTTCATCGCACCGGAAGCAAAGATGCCGACCTTGAGGTCGTTCGTGTCCCCGGCGCTTTCGAAGTCCCCATCGCCGCGCGCAAACTCGCATTGACCAAACGTTTCGACGCCGTGGTCTGTCTCGGCTTGCTGATGCGCGGAGAAACATCGAACTACGAACATATCTCCGACGAAGTCGCCCGCGGCATCGGACAGGCCGCGCAGGACTCCGGCGTTCCGTGCGCATACGGCGTGCTCACCTGCGACACACTTGAACAAGCCATCGATCGCGCTGGGTTGAAATCCGGCAACAAAGGTTTCGAAGCCGCCATCAGCGCAGTAGAAATGGTTTCGCTAGCAAGAAAATTGAAAAACAAGAAATCATCCAGCAAGAAATCCGCTCGCAGCAGAAAGAAATAACCGCTACCCTAAGTTTTTCTCAGTGTTCTCCGTGCCTCCGTGGTGAATGGGTCCACGCGTTCGTGATACAACTGACTACTGACTACTTGCTACTGACTACTGCCATGGGTACTCGCCGCAAATCTCGGGAAATGGTTCTGCAGATGCTTTTTCAGGCGGACATGGGCAAGCAGACGCCGGAAGAAGTGCGCAAGACATTTTGGGCTGAGCGCAAAGATGTCGACGACAGCACGCGCGGTTTTGCTGACGATCTGTTCCGCATCGCCACCGACGGCAGCCAGAACAATCCCGTTGAGATCGACGGGATGATCCAGAAACACGCCGCCAACTGGCGCTTGGAGCGCATGGCCGCAGTGGACCGAAATCTGCTTCGCGCCGCCGTCGCCGAGATGCTTGGATTTCCGCAGACCCCGCGGCCGGTGGTGATCAACGAATCACTGGAGATCGCAAGGAAATTTTCCTCGCCGGAATCTGTCAACTTCATCAATGGCGTCCTCGACAGCATCGCCAAAGACCTCGCTTAACCTCAATTATTAGCAACAAATGAAAAAGCCCTCGCATTCGCGAGGGCTTTTTCATTGCAGAAAATGTTCCACGTGGAACATTGTGAATCACTTCGGGCGCACGGCGACAAAATCAGGAGACACCGCAGCGCCGGCCGAATCTTTCAGGCTGACTGCGATCTGCTGCGCGTCAGTGCCAGCATTCACATCGATGCGATGCACATCGTTTGTTCCGAGCGCGCCGACATAAACTTGCGCGCCGTCGAGTGTTGCGCCGCCGGTTGTGGTTGCGGTCGCACCGCCCTGCAAGGCGATGGATGACGCTGTTGCAGCCGTTGCGTTGTACGTCAAAACTTTATTGGAATTATTGGTGACAAACACGTGCACGCCGTTGGAGGTCAAGATCATCAGCTTAGGCGTGACTGTGCTTCCGAATGCGACCGTGTTCAGGCTGTTGCTCACGGTCGGCGGGCAGTTGCCGTTCGCGGGCGTGGCAATGTTGGAGACGGTCACGTCATACACTCTGCTGCCATCCACGCCAAAGACACGGGTGGAATCAAAGTTGGACGTGATCAGCAACGGAGTTGCGGTACTCCCGATTGTGCTTACCAGACTGTTGTCGCAGGTGGCGCGCACGGTGATTGAATTCACGGCGCCGCCCGCCAAGTATGCCAGCGAGCCTTGGCTCAAGAACGTAACGTCATTCGCAGCGGCATTCAATGTCAGTGCCTGGAACGGAAGCGCCGGCGAGAAGATGGATAGCGTCGCGTTGCCGTTGCTGACGATGTAGGCCTTGAGACTGTCGGCGGAAAAATCCGCGGCAGTCGAGACCGTGGTGATCCCCAACTTCGCGAAGGTGCTGGTGGCCACATCGACGACAAACGTCTGCGGAGCGGTCGGAGTCTGGTCCGCGACGATGACCTTCTTGCTGTCAGGCGAGATGGCCAACACTTTTCCGGGTACGGAAAGTGCGGTTCCGAGCGCATTGGTAGCAGGGTTGAGCGGGATGAGCACGGTGTTCGTGCCGATGTAAGCGGTGCTTCCGCTCTTATCAAATACCAGCGAGTTGATCAGCGGTTGGGAATTGTTGATCACCGGGATCGTGATTGCCGTGCCGGCGACGTTGGTCACGGAATCGATAGGAACGATGGTGGTCGATGTTGCGCCGGTGACATATACCGTGGTGCTGGAGGAGCCTGTCACCGTTGTTGACACAAGATTGCTGTACACGGGAACACCTGCCGACGCGCCCTGATTGCAGGTTGGCGGAGTACAGCTGGCGATGACACCGGCGTTGCCAGCGCCGATTGCCGTGATCAGGCCGGTCGCGGTCACACCAGCAACAGTCACTTGCGAGCTCGAATAAGTGAGCGTCGATCCGGTGATTGGATTTCCTGCGGTGTCTATGACGGTTGCCGTGAGTTGCTGGCTGGCAGCGACGGCGCCGGTGAATGAGGTCGGGGTCAAGGTGATCGACGCTGGCGGGCAATCGATTAGCGTTATTGGGAGCGAAAACACGCCGTTCAAAGAGGCGCTGATCTTAACGCTGCCCGGTTGGACGGCAGTTGCCACTCCGGTCGTAGCATCCACCGTGGCGACGGTCGTGTCCGTAGTGGAGTATGAGAACGTGCCCGGATTGGTGAGAGGAACAGTCGGATTGATGGAATCGAAAGCTTGTGCGGTGAACTGCCGCGTTGCTCCCTGAGACGCGCATGCCGGGCCGGCAGCAGTTGTGAGCGTAACGCGGGCGATGCGGTTGTGAACGGAGACCGGAACGGTTGCGGTGAGGCTGCCCGCGGTGACAGTTATCGCCGCGGTGCTTGCAGGAGCTACGGGCGGGTTCTTGACCTGGCAGACTGTTGGCGTAGTCAACGAATCCCAAGTGCCAGCGCAGACCAGGCCAGCGGTGGAGACCTGAACATTGGCATCGTTGGAGGCGTATGTCGGAGTAAGCGTAAGGACCTGCGTCCCGTTGCTGTCGAGAATGGTTGGAGTGAGTTGGACGAATTGCCCGAAGTTCATCGAGAGGGTGGCCGGGCTGATGGTCATGGTGTTGGTAGTAGTGGTGGTGGAACTACTTCCTCCGCCGCAACCGCTGATACCAATAACAATGATGAGAGCAAGTGCAAGTAGAAAGCCAATGAGCTGCGACTGCCGCATGAACGATTAAGCCTAGTAATCCACCACTCTGTTTTCCGGTTTTCAGGAGTGGGAGAGACCTTTCCCGATTGTGAGTGCGAAAGAACGAGTTTAGAGCCAGAGCGGATATTCGGCAAGTGGAGGGGACAGAACGCGGACAAGCAAAGCGGCAGAGACAAGCAGGACACATCGGAAACAGCCCCGCCCTGCGAAGTCAGGGCGGGGTCTTGGACTCTTGACTTACCACGTTACTCCGTTAATGCCGCTTCGCGTTTCATCCTATGCCGCCTTCATTTCCAACGCCGAGTGGTCGTCGCAATGGTCGCCATGTGGATGGTGGAGATGGCCCTCTACGAGGTAATCCACATGGTCGCCGTGCGGAACTGCTTCATGACCGCAGTTGGGGCCGTGCTTATGGCCCTTTTCGTGCTCTCCGCAGTCGTGTTTAGGAGTGCACTTTTCCGGATTGCTTCCACTGACGGAAATCTGGTGCTCGTACACCCGATTGGCTTCCATGTGATGCAGGTGTCCATCATGTAGGTAATCCACGTGATCATCGTGCTGCACGGCTGTGTGACCGCAATTGGGGCCATGTACATGAGAATGCACTTCATGGATTTTGTTCTCTGGACTCATCAGATCCTCCTTGGGTTTCGCTGTCTGTCCTCACTTAGACGTACGCCCCGCTGGCGACTGTTGTCATGGCAAACAGGGTGGCTGTCCGGGGTAGAAAGTGTTCGCACAACAAAGCGGCTGTCATCTTCCATCTATGAAAAGTAGCCTTAGCTGGAGGTATGTCATGAGCAGGTATTTGGGTATTGCATTGAGTATTGCGCTTGGTCTTTTACTTTGCGTTTTCACAGCCTATGCGGCGGAGGACGTGTCGGGCGCCGTCGAGGGGACGGTCAAGAAGACTGATGCGGCAGCGAAGACTGTCGTGGTGAAGACAGCGGATGGTACCGAGCACACCTTTCACGTCGTAGATCGCACCACGGTCCACGGCGCGGAGGCGAGTGGAAAGGGAGCGGAGGAGACCTTTCGCGGCGTGAAAGAAGGCAGTCACGTGGTGGTGCACTACAGCACCAAAGGCACCGAAGACACGGCTGAGGAGATCGATCACGTCGGCAAGGGCGGCATGAAAGTCACGGAAGGAACGGTGAAAGGGATTGACCGCGGCGCGAAGACCATTGCCGTAAAAACAGCGGACGGCACTGAAGAAACCTTTCGGCTGACTGACCACGCGGCCAAGGATGCCGGCAAGGGCATCGGCGAAGGGGCGGAGAAGTCAGGGAAGGTGACTGTCTACTACACCGAGCAGGGAGGGCAGAAAGTCGCCCACTTCTTCAAGAAAGTGTTTTAGGGCGGGTGGTCACGTGGAGTGTTGAGACGCCCATCATTCTCTCAACTCTATTCTCGCGCAGATTGAACTTTAACTCTTGTGTGCATGCTTTGGCTTGGCTTGACCTCGATAGTCTCGCCATACTGTAAGAAACGGCGCATCACGTCCATCTTCGACCATTCCAGCCCCCAGCCATCTTGTATGGCGACGAGGGTATATTTCCCTGGCATCACTACCCGGAGAAGGAACGTACCATCGGTGTCACTCTGGTCTCTGCGAAATATGCTCTGGTTGTGGTCTGGATCGTCCGGAATCAAAACGACCATGGCGCCGGCGATCGGCTTGCCTTCCTTCGAATGAACTGTTCCTTCGATGCTGGTGGCTACATCGGCCATAGTCACGTTCAAAATCACAGGAGATAGACCGACTTCAATAGTTCCGCCGCGCACTTTGGCGCCGGTTGCCGTAAAGCTTTTGATGACTCCTTGCCGGCTAAAAGCAGAGTATTGAAATACGCCGGGAAACAACTGGAAGGGGACAAATTCTCCCTTGGCATTCAAATGCGCTTGCACTACATCATGTGTATCGCGTTCTTCGAATTGGATAATGGTTTCGTGTAGCGGTTGATTGCTTCCTTCCAGCGCGAGGGTGCCTTTGACGGAAGTCCCTTCCGCTGGCTTTCGATATTCAACATTGCCGTCCGGAGAAATCTCTACATCCTGACGACGTTCACTTGCGGCACTCTCTTCAGTCGTGGTCCGCTGGCGCAATCTGTAACGGCCCGGCGGAATCCCCGCAAAATCAGTCGCCCCCTTTTCGTCGATCCAGACACTCGCCTGCGGCATGAACATTGACATGTCGAAGACCCTGCTTTCGATCATAAACTGGGTATTTGGTTCTTCTCCTCTGATGGACAAGCCAAAGCCAGCTTCGCTGTTTAGCTTCATGTCGGCAACGAAGCGATCGCCGGGACGTAGTTTGATGGGCGTGGCACTTGCGGAATCCAAAGCGCCGGAAAAGTAGGTGATTGGAAACGTAGCATTCAGATTGGCGTCTCCTTCTTCAGCTCCTGGCGCTGGTTGATCATTGCTTGAGAAAAGCACCTGCTGCCGATATTGCGCGTACCAGGGCCTGGCCATGACCACCACGAAGTATTCGCCAGGTGGAAGCCGGTAAAAGTGAAATGTGCCTACACTGCCGGTATTCGTGCTAGCCCGAGGATGAGTGGAGACCTTCCCGAGTAGGAGGCCGTGGTGGAAAAGTATTACCTGGCCGTTCGCTACCGGATCGCCAAATTCATCCTCGACCCTGCCAGTGATGGAAGCAGACGGCTGCAAACGGAAGACGATGTTTTGCGAATCCTTGTCCGGACCAACGGCAACAGCGGAGGTGAATTCGTCATGTTCATTCAAGGCTTGGGTCCGGAAGCCGTTTCGACGAGCCACTAGGGAATATTTTCCGATTGGAACATTGTTGAACACGAACCGGCCATCTCCACCAGTGGTCACTGTCATGCCTCTTGGAACTCCCTGCGGGGATTGCGGATTGAAATCGGCCGGAAGTGTTGGACTTATCATGACTTGGCAATTTCCCACCGGCGAACTGTTGCTGGTATTCACCACGATGCCCGTGATGCGAAAGCCGTCGTCCGTTGGGGAAGCCGTTGCCGCTCCCGCTATGACAAGCACCGCGGTAAATATGTAATGGATGACAGCAAGGCGCTTCACTCGGTCCTCCGAATCAAGGTGCAGGCAATGCTGGCCTTTTGATTTGTTTGCAGTTCGACGACTGTGGCACTTGCACTGAATTTTTTCAGCACATCGGGATTCGCGTATTCCAAATCGCTCAGATCTTCAAACGCATAGAACGAATATTTTCCGGGAGGCAGGGAGAAATAAAGAGCCTGTTTAAGGCTGAATAATTGGCGCACAACAGGCTTGGCGGGCGACTGTTCGGCTATGGCAAACACCGCGACCGCGGTTTCCTGCTGTTCGGAAGCAGAAACAACAGCGACCTTCAGGCTGGCAGAATCATTCCGCAAGACAACGTCTATGGGCTGCGAAGCTCCAGGTCCCACTACGAGTGGTTCAAATCTCAGGTCGGTGCCTTCATGGAGAATAGATTGTGCATACCACACGTCGCTTTCATTCACTTCCACGCGATAGCGTCCGTACTCGACGTTGGTGATTGCAGAGGTCCAGTTCTCCGGCCCGCCTTTTGTTTCGGACGCAATATCCGGATGAAACGGGTCCAACGAGATTAATCTCAGCGAAACCGGTCTGTTGAGTACTCGATCTGAAGCACCCCGGAACTCCGGAGATGATTCTCTCAATTCCAGTCTTTGGACGGTTATGGGGATGTACGTCTGGCTCATTGCGATCTGCAGTCCGCGAATGTCCCTGGAGGGATTGAGTTCGACCTGCCCGTAAAAGTGGTTGCCCTGGTCGTCTTGAGAGTTAACCTTCAGCAAGCAGGGTCCCGCAGTGAGCCGGGCGCGAAAGCCCTCTGTTCCATCACGGCGCTGTGCGATGGACATCTCCTGGCCCGCGCTGTTGAGAAATTGCAACGAGAATCTGCCGGCGACTCCGCCGACCACACTGCCGGAGACGACGAACGATGGCGAAGCGTTCAGCGAAAAATCATTCCGCTGGTGCTTAGCTGCCGCCACGTGAATAACAGTGGCGTCAGCAAGTTCTTGCACTCCCGGATAGAACATTTGCGCATATGCCAAACGATCAGTGCCTCCGGCCTGAAAGGGATCGGAGAGATCCTTCCATGACGGGCCGGCTGACACTATGTAGTCGCCCGGTGGCAATTCCGAGAACTGAAATTCGCCATCCTCATCGGTTTGAATCTGCCGGAAGTCCCGTTTTTTCCGAATGCCCTCCTGAATAGAAAAGGAGAATATTTTTACGGGAACATTATCCAGCGGCTCGCCGCTTGAATCTGTGATCCTTCCTTCAATGGTTGCCTCGGGAATTAATTTCACAGTTATAGGAGAAGTCTCCAGACCTATGGAGATCATTACTTGACGCACTCCCCCTCCCAGTTCGGAGTGGCCCTCCTGAATGAAGCCGGGCTTGATCACATTCAAAGATGTCTGAATCCGCGGCAGATGCGCGAAGAGGAAATGGCCCTCGCCATCTGAGAAGACCATCCGTTGAGTCTGCACATCTATCTGGACCAATGCGTGACTGACCGGTTCACCAGTGACGGAATTCACGATCGTGCCGCTCAACGAGTATTTCGCTTCAGCGGGGCTGGGCGGATTGTAGCGTCCAATTTGCGGCGCCAGAGGGCTAGTGGTGAAGAGAAGAGACGTAGCGAACAAAAGCCGCCACCACGTGAGCAGACACGCCGACGGTTTCATGCAACAGAGGGTAATACGGATTAAGGCGAGAAAGTCGGACTAATTTAGAGAATTTACGAAAAACGAACAAGGAGATAGTGGCCGCCAAGGGAATCCGCCTCGCGCAGTTGACGCATTCCCATTCTCTTTGATACATTCATAAGGTTCCGCGAGTCAGGTTTACGCTGCTGTATGCAGTCTAGTTTCTGTTCAGGTTTCTAGGAATTCCTCGCTGAAGAGCGCTACGCCGAAAGGCAAACGCGCTTAAATTTGAGATCCGCGCTACCTCGCTCCTTAGCGAGGGTATGTGGGTCAAGGGCAACGAAACGGAGCACTACCCGGAAACGGGCATAGCGCCACCGTCGTGACCGAAAGCCGAACTAAAAAGGTGTTTTGCAGTAAGCGGGCAGTAGTTGCGCGCTTTGACATAAGCGCGTCCTCTGTCGGCTGCGTGTTGTGCTTGAGAAAAAAGAATTTTGGAGTAAGAGACTGTGCCTACATTTCATCAGCTCGTGAAGCAGGGCCGCAAGAAGCCGAACTATAAGACGGCGAGTCCGGCATTACAGGAATCTCCGCAACGCCGCGGTGTTTGCACCCGCGTGTACACGCAGACTCCCAAAAAGCCGAATTCGGCGCTGCGCAAAGTGGCCCGCGTCCGTTTGACCAACGGCATTGAAGTGACGACGTACATCCCCGGTGTCGGCCACAATCTGCAGGAGCACTCGATCGTGCTCATCCGCGGCGGCCGCGTGAAGGATCTGCCGGGTGTGCGCTACCACGTTGTCCGCGGAACGCTGGACACGACCGGTGTCGCCAACCGCAAGCAGTCGCGCTCGAAGTACGGGGCGAAGAGGCCGAAGAGCTAGTGGCCAGTGGCTAGTGATTAGTGGCTAGTCAAGAACAAGTTTAAGAAGGATTTAGAAGGACAGGAACTACATATGCCTAGAAAAGGACACATCGGAAAGCGGGAAGTGGCGGCTGACCCCGTTTACAACTCCACTCTGGTCACCAAGTTCGTGAATTCCATGATGTGGGGCGGCAAGAAGTCGACCGCACAGGGAATCTTCTACGAGTCAATGAGACAGCTGGAAAAGAAGGGCGGCGACGAAGCCCTGAAGCTGTTCAAGAAGGCCGTTGAGAACGCCAAGCCGGTGCTGGAAGTGAAGTCGCGGCGCGTGGGCGGAGCCAACTACCAGGTGCCCATCGAAGTGAATCCGGATCGTCGCACATCGCTGGCCATCCGCTGGCTGGTGACTTTCACCCGTAGCCGTGGTGAAAAGGGCATGGTGGACAAGCTCACCGCAGAGTTGCTCGACGCCGCGAACGGCAAGGGCGCTGCGATCAAGAAGAAGGAAGACGTTCACCGCATGGCGGAAGCGAACAAGGCTTTTGCGCATTACAGGTGGTAAGGCAGCACTTAGCATTTAGCCATATATAGCGCGATATAGCGCGGCGCTGAGAAACAAAGTTTTGGAATAGGGAAAATAAAGTGGCCAGACAGGTTCCATTAAATCGTTGCAGGAATATCGGCATCATGGCGCACATCGACGCCGGCAAGACCACCACCACGGAGCGCATCCTGTTCTATACAGGTATCACGCACCGTATTGGTGAAGTCCATGAAGGCACTGCCACCATGGACTGGATGGAGCAGGAGCAGGAGCGTGGCATCACCATCACCTCCGCTGCTACCACTTGCAGCTGGCGCGATATCCGCATCAACATCATCGATACTCCTGGGCACGTGGATTTCACGGCAGAAGTCGAGCGCTCATTGCGCGTCCTCGACGGCGCCGTGGCCTGCTTTGACGCCGTTCACGGCGTGCAGCCGCAATCGGAAAAAGTCTGGCGTCAAGCGGATAAGTACGGCGTTCCGAGAATCTGTTTCATTAACAAGATGGACAAGATGGGCGCCGATTTCGAACACGCCATTGAGACCATCCGCAAGAGATTGAATGCGAAGCCTATCGCAATCCAGCTGCCCATCGGCGCTGAAGCCAATTTCAAAGGCGTGATCGACCTGCTCACCATGAAGGCCATCATCTGGAACGATGAGACCATGGGTGCAGAGTACGTTGTTGAAGAGATCCCGGAAAACCTGAGGAAGAAGGCGGAAGCGTTCCGTCTGCAGATGGTTGAAAGCGTCGCGGAAAACGACGACGAGATCCTCCACTTGTTCCTCGAAGGCGAAGATATTCCCGCCGATAAACTTAAAGCTTCATTGCGCAAGAGCGTCATCGCGCTGAAGGTGTTCCCGGTGGTTGCGGGTTCGTCGTTCAAGAATAAAGGCGTGCAGACACTGCTCGACGCAGTGGTTGATTATCTTCCTTCGCCGCTTGATGTTCCTGCCGTCGAAGGCGGAGACCCCGACAAGAAAGTAGAAAAAGTCATCCGCAAGGCCGATGACAGCGAGCCCTTCTCCGGACTGGCATTCAAGATCATGACTGACCCGTTCGTTGGTCAGCTGGCGTTCATCCGCGTTTACTCCGGTCATCTCAAAACCGGCGACAGCGTGTTGAATCCACGCACCACAAAGACCGAGCGCATTGGCCGCCTGTTGAAGATGCACGCCAACAAGCGAGAAGAGATCCAAGAGATCTTCGCCGGCGACATCTGCGCCGCAGTGGGGCTTCGCGGTATCAATACCGGAGACACCATCTGCGACGAGCGTAAGCCGGTCGTTCTGGAATCTATCGATTTCCCAGCGCCTGTGATCGCGGTCGCAGTGGAACCGAAGACCAAGGCCGACCAGGAAAAGATGGGCGTCGCGCTTTCCAAGCTGGCGCAGGAAGATCCGACGTTCAAAGTCCACACCGATATTGACAGCGGACAGACGATCATCGCCGGAATGGGCGAGCTGCATCTCGAGATCATCGTTGACCGCATGATGCGCGAATACAAAGTGGAAGCCAACGTCGGCAAGCCGCAGGTCGCGTATCGCGAGACCATCCGCAAGAAGTCAGAGGCGGAAGGAAAATACATCCGCCAGACCGGTGGCAAAGGCCAATACGGACACGTCAAGATCATCCTTGAGCCCAACACGCCGGGCGCAGGATACGAGTTCATCAACGACATCAAGGGTGGATCGATTCCGAAGGAATTCATCAAGCCCGTCGACATGGGCATCAAGGAAGCGCTGCAAGGCGGCATCCTGGCTGGCTATGAAATGGTTGATGTGAAAGCGACGCTCTACGACGGCAGCTATCACGATGTCGATTCAAACGAAATGGCATTCAAGATCGCCGGTTCCATGGCGTTCAAGGAAGCCGCTCGCAAAGCCAGCCCTGTTCTGCTGGAACCGGTGATGGCGGTGGAAGTGGTTACTCCGGAAGATTTTGCCGGGACCATTATGGGCGACTTGAGTTCGCGTCGCGGACGCATTGAAGGTATGGAGCATCGCGCAGGGTCGCAGGTGATCAAGGCGATCGTGCCGCTGGCGGAGATGTTTGGATACGCCACGCACATGCGGTCGAGCACGCAAGGCCGCGCCGAGTACTCGATGCACTTCGCAAGATACGAAGAAGCACCAAGGTCAGTGGCGGAAGAGATCATCGCCAAGGTGCAGGGGAAAAGTACCGCGACTAAGTAGTGGTTCACGGTTTCTTGTGGCCCGTGAATTTTGGGTCTGCGAAGGTCGCGAGACAGACTTTGAACGGGTTTTTGGCAAGTCGGGGTTGTGGGCGGAACTCCTCCAGAAAGCAAACGGTTTTCTGGGCACGGAGTTGAAATGCGAGTCGGAGGTCGAAAGGCGATACAAGGCTTTCGATTACTGGAGTACGCACCACCACTTCGAACGGTTTCGAGAGAACTTCAAGGCCGAGTGCGAGAGATTGCATCGGCTGGTTGAGAGCGAAAAGATTCTGGATCGCGAGTTGCTTCTGGGTTCGTTCTATACGGGCGGGCCTGATTTAGATGATGAGACAGGTTTAGTTCCGGCTTAGGCCGAGCGACAAAACAGAAGATAAGGAAAAGAACATGGCGAAAGAAAAATTTGACCGCAGCAAGCCGCACGTGAACGTGGGAACGATCGGGCACATCGATCATGGCAAGACGACCCTGACGGCGGCGATCACCAAGGTGCTGTCGAAGCACAACCCGAACATCAAGTTCCGTTCGTTCGATTCGATCGACAACGCTCCGGAAGAGCGCGAGCGCGGCATCACCATCGCCACGGCGCATGTGGAATATGAGACAGCCAACCGGCATTATGCCCACGTTGACTGTCCGGGCCACGCCGACTACATCAAGAACATGATTACCGGCGCAGCCCAGATGGATGGCGCGATTCTGGTGGTGGCAGCGACCGATGGCCCGATGCCGCAGACGCGGGAACACGTGCTGCTGGCCCGCCAGGTAGGAGTGCCGTGCATCGTGGTGGCGTTGAACAAGTGCGATGCCGTGGATGATGCTGAGCTGCTCGACCTGGTTGAACTCGAAGTTCGCGAACTGCTGAAGAGCTATAAGTTTCCTGGCGACGATGTTCCGGTGATCCGCCTGTCGGCATTGAATGCCCTGAACGGCGATCCCAAGTGGGAAAAGCAGATTGACGAGCTGATGGCCGCGGTTGACAAGTACGTTCCGCTGCCGGCCCGCGACATCGACAAACCGTTTCTGATGCCGATTGAAGATATCTTCTCCATTCAGGGCCGCGGCACGGTGGTTACGGGCCGGATTGAACGCGGCAAGGTGAAAGTGGGCGAGGAAGTTGAGATCGTCGGCTTCCGCGATACACGCAAGACCGTGGTCACGGGCGTGGAAATGTTCAAGAAGCAGCTGGACGAAGGCATGGCCGGCGACAATGCTGGGCTGCTGCTGCGCAGCATTGCGAAGGAAGATGTGGAGCGCGGCATGGTTCTGGCCAAGGGCGGATCGATTACGCCGCACACCAAGTT
>JAOAPH010000159.1 GCA_025462835.1 Candidatus Angelobacter sp.
GATTCCGTTCGCATCGAAGAAGTAAAAGACGTGCAAGAACGAACCGAACAGAGACTCAACCAGGGGCTTACCAATGGATTGGGCAAAACATGGAGTAAAGATCGTACATTCGGATGAACTTGATTTGAATACACCACAGACGCCGGGCATGACGCGCGCTGCCGCAATCACCCATGCGCGAGCTGGAGCAAGCAAGTTGTGGGCCGGCACCATGGTGGTTCAACCGGATGCCAAGACCGGACCGCATCACCATGGAGAGCTGGAGACCGTGCTTTACGTGATACAAGGCCGAGTTCGAATGCGATGGGGCGATCACTTGGAACTGACCGACGAAGCCAGGGCGGGAGACTTTATCTACGTTCCACCTTACGTGCCGCACCAGGAGATCAACGCCAGCCCAGATGAGAGCTGCCAGGCCGTTGTCGTTAGGGACGGACAGGACCCGATCGTCGTCAATTTAGATCTGCCCACTCCAGAACCCGCAAGTGCAAAGCATCCAGGCATGCCATTTCACCCTGATTGCTGAGTATTTTCGTCCACTAGCGCCGACCGACGCTCCTCCGCTGCACGCATGCTAGAATCCGCCAGTTGTTCTGGATATTTTCCAAACCAAGGCCAAGTCATCTCAATCCTATCGCTGACAGTTGGTGTGCATGCGTCGTAGGGCAAGCTCCATGGTTCTGTGGTGGTCCGTTTTGGTGTCCTGCGGATTCTTGTGTGTCGCCAGTGGCGCATGGGCACCGGCCAAGCCGAAACCGAGCAAGTATTTGTTCGCGTGGGCGCGATCTGCGGATACAAGCCAGCCTGACTTCCTGGCTGTGATTGACGCTCTACCCACTTCATCGGCTTATGCGCGAGTGATCGCCAGCATTTCCACCAATGTCCCTGTGAATCTGGCTCACCACACCGACTACGAGATGCCGGCCGGAGGCGTTCTCTTCGCTAACGACTATTCTTCCGGACTGACTTTTCGCTTCGATCTCCGCGATGCGCGTTCACCGAAACTGCTCGGGATGTTCGGCGCTGCTGGTCCCTACACGCACCCTCACTCGTTCTTCCATCTCGACAACGGACACGTTCTAGCGACCTATCAGATGAGGGGCTTCCTGAACCGCGCACCGGGAGCATTGGTAGAACTCGATGCGGAAGGCAAACTCATTCGCTATAGCGATGCCGCGGACCCCGCGGTGGAAGAGTTCATTCGCCCGTACAGCCTCGCAGTGATTCCCGGGCTCGACCGCGTGGTGACATCAAGCGTGGACATGTATAACGCAGGAATCAGTCACGTGGTGCAGGTGTGGCGGCTATCTGATCTGAAACGTCTGAAGACCGTGCGCCTGCCGCCCGGACCGCGAGGAGTTGAGGGCGTGAACTCCGCCGAACCGCGTCTCTTGCGCGACGGGCGGACGGTGCTGGTCTCGACCTCCAACTGCGGTCTATACCGCATGATCAGATTGGAGGGCGACGATCCCTCCGCCGAGTTGATCTATGACAGCGGTGCCGGAACCAGCTGCGCCGTGCCAGCTGTCGCGGGCAACTTCTGGATCCAGACGGTGAACCACGGCAAGCCGCAGATGCCGCTCATCGACCTTGAAGGACATTCGCATGCAGTCGCGGACAACTTTGAGGCTAGCGAAGGACACGAGTTGATCGCCTTGGATGTTTCCGATGCTTCAAAGCCGGTCGAAGTGAGCAAGCTGGCTCTTGCGCCGCAGGACTATCCACACTGGCTCTCGGTGGAACCGTCGGGTACCCGGCTTGTGCTCACGGGATACGAGAAGATGCAGAACAGGATTGTCATCATCAATGTTGGCGAGCATGGGGAATTAACCGTCGATTCCCGCTTCCATGACGCTGCATCCGGAGGCGAACCCGGCATCCGCATGGATAGCAGCCGCTGGCCGCACGGAGGCGCCGGAGCTGCAGTTCCCCACGGTGTTGTCTTTAGCAGGCCGTAAGGACTTAATCTACTCGCCTCGTTGTTTGGAAAATTACGGAATGGGAGTGAGAAGAAAAACATGGTGATTCGCGCCGTGATCTTCGTCGTCCATCTCTGCGTGTTTTAACTCTTGGAGGCGACTCCCGTATGCAACAATCATTCCTTTGTCGTTAATACTCACGGCGCCAAGAAGGACGATGCCTGGGTTCACAGATAAGAAATTGTTGAGATCTTGCAGACCGCTGGCTATTGTCCACACAAAGGCGTGGGAACCCTGCACGCTGCCTGCGGTGCCGACCACTTGTCCTGATTGATTAATGCTAAATGCTTCACTGTAGTTGCCGCCCGGAAGAGTGCCGAGGAGTACGGGTGTGCCGTCGGCCTGCCAGAGAACAGCCTGCAATCCACCTAGCCCGGTGGAGTGTCCGAGAACTTGTCCGGTGTTATTGATGCGAAGCGCGACGGCTGAGGTTTCGCCACCCGGTGTGGGGAGTTCTTGCATGCCCCCGGCCTTCGTCCAGCGAAATGCGCGAGTGCCTTGCGGATTGGAAGAGACGCCGACGACCGTGCCCGCGTCGTTTATACCGTTGGCCTGGCTTCCAGTATCGCCGGGGAGGGTGCCGAGATTTTGCAGGACGCCTGTTGCGTCCGTGATGAACGCATGCTGGCCGGAAGGACCGCTGGAGTATCCGACAATCTGTCCGGGGTTGTTGATACCGAAAGCTTCACTGTCTGTATCTCCCGGGAGGGTGCCGAGATCGACGAGTCGTTTTGCGGCAGTCCACTGGAATGCGTGCAATTGGTTTTGGGTGTTCGAACTGCCGACAACTTGAGCTGAATCGTTGATCGCGAATGCAGAACTGCTATCGCCGCCGGGAAGGACGCCGAGCAGTCTGGTACCGCCTTGCAACATCCAGATGAAGGCGCGAGCCTCTCCGCCGTGTCGTCTTTCTGCCCGTCCCACGACAGCTCCGGTGGAGTTTATCCCGAGGGGAATCGCGCTATCGCCGGGAAACTTACCGAGGTCTAGGACAGTGTAAGTGCCGGAGGCTGCAAATCCGCTGACCTGCAAGCTGGCAGCGATCAGTGCAAGGTGAATGAGGAATCGAAATGTTGGTCTGCGCGCAGGCATGAAGAGGCCTCGGAATTGATATTGCAAAATCATTGCATGGCGAAATTCACGGTAGTAGTTATCCCAGAGGACACGGCGGCCGGCTTCGACTGAGAGGTCAGTCCGGTCTTGCTGACAGCGACGCTGTAATTACCGCGGGGAATCCAGTTCGTGAGGTAATGGCCGGTGGCGTCGGTAGTGAGCACCACGGTTGTCGGGATCGCGCCGCCGCTTATGTTCACCGTGACTCCGCTGATGGCTGCTCCCGCAGTTGTAGTGGTAGTCCCCGCAATCTTTCCGGCGGTGCTCAATTGGAAATTGGAAGAAGTAGTCGCGCCAGAGGCTACTGTTACGGAATTTGTGCGTGGGAGATATCCACCCTGCGAAGCTGTGAAGTTGTATGTGCCCGGAACAACATTGGCAATGCTGTACTGTCCAGTGGAGTTGGCAACACCGGAACCGCCAGAGTAAGTGACGGTGGCACCGGAGAGCGCGTGTCCGTCGGACAAGCTTGTGACAGTCCCGGTGACGGTGGCGTTGCCTGTCCCGCCCGAAGACGCAGGCAACGCGAAATCGAGAGTAGTCTGTGCGCCTGAAGTGACGCTAGCATTCTTGGCTTGTGTCTGGAATCCCGTGGCGGAAGCTGTGAGGCTCACGGTTCCCGCTGGAACATTTGTAAGCGTGTACGCACCCGAGGCATCGGTGGTTGCGGTGCCTCCGCTATAAGAGACGGTGGCGCCGGGTATTGCCGTGAGTCCATCGCTCCGGGTGACATGTCCGGCAATGGAGCCCGAAGGAGGAGCAACGCCTGCAGCGATCTTCACGATCTTGGCGACTGAAGGCACTCCGCTACTATTCAGCAGAAACAACATGTAGTAGCCCGGAGGCGCATTATTTGTGCTCGCGGGGGAAGTTACGTTTAATCCACCAGTGGCTTGAGAAAATGCAAGGCGCTGAAAGCGCTGCGTTGCGTTGAAGGCGTGCGTGACTGAAGAGAGTGCAATCCAAGTGACCTTGCTGATCGAGGTAGCATTAGGTGTGCCGACGAAAAAGCTCTGTCCGTATCCAACAGCGCTGGGAGCTGACGAGACAGTCGGTCGAGCACCGTTGAAAAGATACGGAGGCGAATAGATTTCCGCTGTATTAATCCCGCCGATCTTTCCGCCGGCAGAGAGAACGCGGCCATCCGGAAGGAGGACAGCCGTGGAGTGGTATCCGCGATAAAGGGTAAAGCTCGCCATCGGAGTGAACACTCCAGTGGCGGGGTCCCACATCTCAGCTTGCAATACGGGACTGGTGGAAGTATCGAATCCTGCCGCACTGCTGCCGCCTGTGACCAAGACCTTTCCGTCGGGCAAAATCGTGGCATTGTGTTGCCGACGTTTAAACTTCATCGAGCCCACAAACCTCCACGAGGGCGTCGAAGAGTTCAGATCGATCACTTCAGCAGTGTTGGTTGGCGGGTCACCGCCGCCAATAGTGATGATCTTGCCCTTGTCATACATCACGACCGGTGCGTATTCACGGACAGCGGTGAAGTTGGTGTTCGCGACCGTGGTCCACGCGCCAGTGCCACTGGTGCTGAGATATCGCGTAGTCACTTCCGGGCCCGCATAGAAGACTTGCCCGTTGGGAGAGAGGAACATGCGCGGGTAGAGAGGCAGAGTCCGTAAGGCGCTGGTTAGATTTCGCCAACTTTTGGTGGATTGCTGCCAGATCTGCGGGAGCTTGTCGTTGCCGCTCACAGCGTCAATCGTTCCACCGAGGACGAGGACGTCACCGTTCGCCAGAGTGGTATTAGTCGGATACCAGCGCCCAGCATTCATGTCAGGCAACGTTGACCAGGAGTTGTTCCTGAAATCAAAGATCGCCGCGTGCGGAAGCCCTACACCGTCGGCGATGTGTCCGCCAGCCACCAGCAGTCGGCCGTCGGGAAGAAAGGCGTGTCCGGCACAGAAAACATTGAAAGGCGCAATTGTGGAGGTGGTCACGCTGTTCGTAGCCGGATCGAATATCTGTGTCTTGTCGCCTTCGGTGAACTGCGACCACGAGAGGACCTTTCCGTTCGGAAGCAGGTGCGTATGGACGGCACGGTACGGCCAGGTTTGTACGGCCGACCATTGCCCAACGGTACTACTCTGCGCCTGAAGCCCTGTGGGCATTGTCGCCAGAACCATGAGGAGCGCTAGGAATTTGCTTGACTTGAAAAGCGGAAAACAGGAGACCGGAGAGTGTGAAAGCATATGAGTGTCCTATTGCATCGCTGAGGTGCAAGAGGGACGATATTTTTACAGAAGGGGGAGGCGGGCCGACTGTCGTGAAGTCAGGCTCGAAACATCTCCGGAGAGTCCTTTTGTAATTGAGCAGCTGTGCTGCAATGATTCGGATTAACCGCTTTGTTCATTGGGTTGCATCTACCGCAATTAATTCGTTTGTACGTTCCAAGAATCAGACGATATACATGAGCGTCCCTGCGTTTCGGGCCAGAGTTACGACCATGTGGAAACATTATTGGGGCGCAACATAACCGCTCAGACGTGAATCCAGATATGAGGAGAGCTCTTCAACCTTTTCCTTATGCTCCGTGATTTCGATCCCAAATCCGTGCAAGTGAATTTGAGCACCGGCTCGGGCATTGTGATCGAGTGGGGAGACGGCCACCGAAGCTTGTACAGCTTCCGCTTCTTGCGCGATGCATGTCCATGCGCAAATTGTGTTGCCTTACGCGCAATGGAGGACCGCTGGCCAGGAGAGCCGAAACAACTCAAGGAAGGCGAGTTGTTGCCGATCCTCCGGCCCGTGTCCAAGCTGGAGAGAGTAGAACCCGTGCGCAACTATGCGATTCGTCTGCATTGGGAGGACGGCCACGCCGAAGGGAATTACTCCTGGGAATTCCTGCGTGACATTTGTCCATGCGCGGAGTGTAGAGTCCAAAAAGACTCCGCTCCTGGCACAACACGGCCGTCGTTTCCAACTACGAAGAGAATCGCCTAACGTCTCCTCAGGTGCAAAGCCGCCTATGGCAAGTAGAACCGGAACGAACTCATCACCATATTTTCGATTGCCTTCGGCGCAAGTCCACCGGCACCCGCCCAAGTATTTTTATAAGTGTACGAGTACGACATTCCGTATTGCACCGTCCCATGTTCTCCTTTATAGAAGCGATACCAGAATCCGGGCTGAGCTTGCCAGATATTTCTCGTTTGCGCCTGGCACGGCTGAGTCGCGGTCGGACTTTCAATCGAGCAGCCGGTGTTGTTGCCCAAAGGAGTGCCGTAGCCGACGCCCATTCCCGCTGCGTTCACATAAGCGGCGCGACCGTAATACTCCTCGCCGCCGTATGCATAGAGTTCCCATTTAGGCGTCGGATGATATTCCAGTCCCGCTAGAGTTTGCAGAGCATGTATGGGCACGATGGTTCCGTCCGGGCGCAAAGTCACATCTGCACCGACCGAGTCGCCATAGCGGCCAATGCCAACACCGACGAGTCCCTCAAGGATGACGTCGAGCTTTTTAGTGGCCGGCATCACCGCGCCAAAACCACCACCGCCACCTCCGATGTAGTTATTACTGCCGTTGATGCGGTCACGGAAAAATCGACCGAGGGCTTTGATTTCGTAATGACCCCAGCCTGGCTCAAAAGCAACCTTCGCGATCAAATCCGGTCCGACATCGGTGGAAATGCCAGTGGCTCCCGGAACGTTACTGAGAGTGAACTGTGAACTCGGAGACTGCGCATTCGGGCTGGTGTTGAATCCGAAGACGCCCGCTGGCGGATTTGTCACACTTAAAACAGTTTCGGGATTTTCAGCGGCAACAGCGACCCACATGTGGTCGTTAATCTTCTTGGTGACGCGGGCACCCCAAACCCGCAGCCAGTTAAAGCCGACGACATACTGTGAATCAATGGTGTCTGGAATGAATTCCTTGCGAGGAATGATGCCCGTTCGACTGGTCGTGATCAGAGACCAGCTTTGACCTCCAAGGAATGAAAAGCCATTCTCCATTTCGACCTGTCCCCACAACTGCCGCTGACGCAAGTTGAAACTGCTGCTTTCCACTTCGTTGGCCGTAGGAGCGGCACCGAGGAAGTCGGCTTCATAGTAGCCGCTCGCCTTCCAACCATTGATCTTGCCTTCAGCCAGCAACGAGAATCGCGACTGACGTGCAGTCCCGCGAAATTCGCTCAGGTGAGAGTTTGCGCTTCCTGAGAACGGGATGTTCCCAAATGTGCTGGTGACATCGCCGTTTTCGTTGTGCGTACGATATATCCCGGCAGCTTCAAGATAACCACCGGGAGTGAGTGTTATGCCCTTGAAGTGAATCGCCAATGGGCTTTCAAGTGACTTCACAGCCTTGTTCGTCTGTTGAAGATTCGCAGTATTGGTTTCAACATTGGATTTCAAATCGGTTACCTGGCTACTCACAGTAGAGACCGCGGATTGCTGGGTCGCATTCGCGGCCGCTGCCGACTCCGCCTTCTGCTGTGCCTCGGTGGCCGAAGTCTGCACGTGGTTCACCTCCTGCTGCAATTGCTGAATCGCTGAGTCGCGGCTCTGTAAATCCTGTTTGAGTTGTTGAATCATTAGTTGTTGAGCGTCAATGGCTCCTTTCAGCTCGGTAAGCTGCTTGTCGACCCGGGATGCAGTGGGTCGGGCCTTTTTTTTAGTGGTCTTTTTTTGCGTGTTTTCCTGGCTACCAAATGCGATTGCGGTAGCAAGAAGACATACGAATAGGGTTGCAATCACTTGTTTCATTGAACTCGCCTCCTGTGGCGTCTTGTGTGATGTAGAGCCAACAAACACAGGATTTCCAACAATCTTTCAGTTCGAGTGACTCTGCCTAAGTTCGAGCGTCTCTGCCAATGGAAACCGTCCCGCAGCTCTGCCCTACGATCAATGGGAATGGCTCGAGGTTCTTTGGCAACCCTGTTGCTGGACAGCAACATCAAGGTGGAAAATGTCGTCGTTCTCGTCCGCTGAGACTCTGATCCCCAAGCGTCTTAGTACCCGCCCTCGACTTCGCAACGGAGTTCAGACCATGAGCACCACAAGAAGAGATTTCCTGAAAGTGAGCACGATCGGAGGCGTCGCGGCCACAGTCCTTGGATTCGACTTGGCTCCCGCCTATGCGCAAACTGAATCGCTGAAGATAGCCCGCACTACTGAGACCCGGAGCACCTGTCCTTATTGTTCCGTAAGCTGCGGGGTGATCATCCACACGATTGGTGATAAGGCGAAAAACGTCAAGCCGCAGGTTGTGCATGTTGAAGGTGACCCTGATCATCCGATCAATCGCGGAACGTTGTGTCCCAAGGGCTCGTCTCTGGAGCAGGACATCCTAAACGACCGCAGGATAACCGGCCCTCAAGTTCGCCGGCCTGGTTCGGACCACTGGGAAGATATTCCCTGGGACCAAGCGATCGACGAAATCGCGCATTGGGTAAAGAAGACCCGCGACGAAACCTTTATCGAAAAGGATCCGAAGGGCGCCACGGTCAACCGCTGCGAGGGCTTCGGATGGGTTGGCGGGTGTACGGATACAAACGAATTCAATTATCTCGTCGGCAAAGTGGTTCGCGCGGGCCTGGGGACTCCGTACTACGAAACCCAGGCACGTGTTTGACACGGCCCAACGGTCTCAAGTTTGGGACCAACATTCGGGCGCGGGGCCATGACCAATGGCTGGATCGACATCAAAAACACTGACATGATGCTGATCATGGGTGGTAATCCAGCCGAGAACCACCCCTGTGGCTTCAAGTGGCCGGTGGAAGCCAAGCGCCATCGAAACGCCAAGATGATCGTGGTGGATCCGCGCTTCACGCGCACCGCGTCCAATGCTGATCTCTTTCTGCAGATCCGCGCTGGATCAGACATCGCGTTTCTTGGCGCCTTGATCAACTACGCCATTCAAAATGACCGCATCGCTAAAGATTATCTCGTGAATTACACGAATGCTTCCTTCATCGTCAAAGAAGGATTCAAATTGCCGGAGGACGGTCTCTATTCGGGCTTTGATACCGCAACCCTCACTTACGACAAGGCAACCTGGAATTACGAGCCGGGCGGAAACTTAACTCCGAAAGAGGCGGCGATTGGAGCGGCGCTCGCGGGAACCAGCTCTGCCACCGGCGGGCAAGCGTCTGCGAACGTCAGCGAAACTCAGCAAAAGGCCGGACAAAACCTATCCAGCTTCGAGCAGAAAAGCCCACCGGCGAAATCCATCCCGGCCGCACCTGTAGGGTCAGCACAGGAAAATGTAGGAGGTCATGCTCCGATGGGTGGCGGCCATCAAGCCGCGGGGCCAGCAGGGGCCAAAGCCCTTGAGGGCACAAAACCCACTCCCATGCTGCCACCGAATGTGGCTTACGATCTCTCGTTACAACACCCAAGATGCGTCTTCCAGTTGCTCAAGAAGCAATACTCGCGTTACACCCCAGAGATCGTTGAGCGCATAACGGGAATTCCCAAGGACCAGATCCTTAAAGCCGCTGACCTCTATACCTCCGTTCGCAAGAATGGAGACATGAAGAAAGCAGCAACCATCATTTATGCAGTTGGTTGGACGCAGCACACCTTCGGAACCCAGATCATTCGCACTGCAGCCATACTGCAACTGATCATGGGAAATGTTGGCCGCGCCGGCGGCGGCGTGAATGCCCTGCGAGGGCACTCCAACATCCAGGGCGCCACCGACATGGGTGGTGTCTTCGACATCTTTCCCGGGTATCTCAAAATACCGAATCCGACTGACACTGATCTCGCGACATTCTTGAAACGCACCACGCCTACGCCGTCGAAGCCCGCGGAATGGCAATCATTCAATTACTACTCGAACACACCAAAGTTCATGGTGTCATTGCTGAAAGCAATGTACGGGGATGCGGCAAAAAAAGAAAACGACTTTGCGTACAATCACCTGCCCAAAATCGATCGGCGTTACTCCTGGGTGGAGATGTTCGACCGGATGTACAACGGTGAAGTGAAAGGCCTATTCGCCTTCGGTATGAATGCAGTGATGATCGGCCCGGACTCCCGGAAGAATATAGCCGCACTGGGCAAAACCGATTGGCTCGTGGTCGGCGAAATCTATGCGGATGAGACCAGCGAATTCTGGAGGGCTCCCGGCACCAGCAAAGACGACATGAAAAAGATCAACACGACGGTCTATCGCCTCGCATGCGCTGGGTTCGCGGAGAAAGATGGATCAATGACGAATTCTGCAAGATGGCTCCAGTGGAAGAACATCGCGCTTCCTCCGCCGGGCGATGCCCGCCTCGATCAGGACATCGTCGCGCAAATTTTCCTTAAAGTGCGCGAGTTATACAAGAAAGAAGGAGGCAAGTTCCCGGACCCGATCATGGATCTTACGTGGGCGTACTCCGATCCCGCCCATCCGCCACTTGCCGATCTAGCCAAGGAGATCAACGGCAAAGCGCTCGCGGATCTCACGGACCCAAAGACGCAGCAAGTCATCAAGGCCGGACAGCAGCTTCCCGGCTTCGCATGGTTGAAGGACGATGGAACAACTTCTTGCGGAAACTGGATCTACTCCGGAAGCTGGACCGAAGCCGGATCGCAGATGCAGCGTCGCGGAACTGATGATCCGTCAGGTCTCGGGATCTATCCGAATTGGGCGTGGTCATGGCCGGCCA
>JAOAPH010000162.1 GCA_025462835.1 Candidatus Angelobacter sp.
ATGGCGTGCGTGAGTCACACGACATTCACGATTGGGTAAGTTGGTTGTACCAGACACATCCACCGCATTGCGTCTATGGACTGGGCGAATCGATGGGTGCGGCGATTCTGCTGCAATCTCTGGAATATGAGAACCGGTTTTGCGCTGTTGCGGCTGAATCCTCTTTCTCGGATTTTCGCGAGGGCGCGTACGACCGCGTGAGCGGGCATTTACGAGTCCGTCCCTGGGTTGCTGAGACGGTATTTCGCCCGTCCATTGAGTTCGGGATCATCTATGCCCGACTTCGCTATGGACTGGATTTGGCTACAGCGTCGCCCCAGCGTGCAGTCCAGGGCTCGTCAATTCCAGTGCTGCTGATCCACGGCGAGGAGGATACGAATATCTGGCCGCGAAACTCAGAAGCGATCCATCGTGCCAATCCAAAGACCGAACTCTGGCTCGTCCCCAACGCTGCACATTGCGGCGCTTGGCAGGCCAGCCCAGGCGAGTTTAAATCAAGATTGCTGAGTTGGTTCGGGAACAAGCGAACTTGAGCGCAATTTCGGTTTCCAGCCCCGCAGGGGCGCCCGACACTAGCCCGGCACGTTAGTGCCGGGTATCGCTGAGCTAACAACTCAGTCCCGTAGGGACGGCTGAAACAAAAAACGCCTCCCAATCGGGAGGCGTTTCCAAAACACCCCGACCTACTTCGCTGCCAACTCCGTATACCCTTCGGCCTTCAGCTGCGACGGCTTCGAAAAGATCTCGGCAAAGTTGCGCGCCTTGCGGTTCTTCCATGATCCCTTGTGATACGCATACCCGGCGATCAACGGAAACGTGACCGTCGCCTCACCGTAAACCATCTGCTCTTTCGCAAGATCCACCTTGCCCCAGGAGTTTGCTTCCTTCAGTGTGGAACCTGAGAGCGCGCCATCGCGTTCGTCGGCGACTGTGAGCTGCACCGCGTACTTGTGCATGTCAGCTTCATAGCCGAGGAACTCTGCCGAGACCACAATGTCCTGCACAAAGTTCTTCGGTACGCCGCCGCCCAGCATGATCAATCCCGTAACTCCGGATTCGATCTTGATCTGCGTCAATTCGCGGAAGTCCGCCACCGAATCAATCGAGACGTACGGCTTCCCTGCCTGCTGTCGTGAGACTTGGTGGAAGACCAATCCGAATCCCGCCGAGCAATCCGAGAACGCCGGAACAAAAATCGGAATCCCCCGCCGATATGCTTCCAGCACAATGCTATCCGCCGTGGGAAACTTCTTGTCGAGATACTTCCCCATCTCCATGATGAACTCGCGGCTGGAGTACGCACGCGGTTCAAGAGCCTCCGAAATCTCGCGAATGGTGTCGTCACAGACGCGGAGTTCGTCCTCATTTATGTAGGTGTCGTAGATGCGATCGATGTGGCGCTCGCGCAGATCATTGTCTGACGCAAACGGCGATCCCTGGTAATGTCGGAAGCCAAGCGCCTCGAAGAAATCCTGGTCAACGATGTTCGCCCCGGTGGAGACGATGGCATCCACCATATTGCAGCGCATCATGTCCAGAATGATGCCCTTCTGTCCGGCGGAAATCAGACTGCCGGCAAGGGTAAGGATGATGCCGCAATCTTTGTCGGCAACCATCTCATCGACGATCTTCGCCGCGCGCGCCAGGTTGCGCGCCTGGAACGCGGTCTTCTCCATCATGTCGATCATGGGAACCACGTTGACGGCTTTAATGTCGTAATGATCTACGGTGGTGTGTAGCAGGTCGGTCTTTTTCATCAGAGTCTCCACATAGGAAGTCCGGGAGCCTAAACGAAAAAGGCCCCGGCATCGGGGTCTACGGTAAGCGTTTCGCCTCCGCCATCGAACCCCGCCGTGGCTGACGTATATGATACCGCAATTCCAAGCTCATTTTTCCTGAAACTTTCTCGAACTTCTCATCTGATTCTGTCATCCTGAGCAAAGCGCAGCGGAGTCGAAGAATCTATGCATTTTCGCCGGGTGCCCCACCTGTGTGCTCTTCACAGGTGGCCTGCCTCTGATTATTTCCGGGTCGCCGACTTCACCGGCTTCCGAGCCATCCGACCGCATTCCCCTAAGAATCGAAATACTCGAAGCGCACAAAGGAGAAGACGTGAACCGAATTCTTTTAATCGACACCGTCCTATTTCTGGTTCTTGCTTGTGGAACGGCATCGGCCCAGCAAGAGCCGCAAGCCTCACGTACCGTCACTCAGTATCGTATTGCTTCTGGTGCGTGGAACCCTGCACGAATGATACAAACGCAACGACAAGAGAATGGTCGCACGATCGAAACGCAAATCGTCGAAGCGCCCTCCGATGGTGGTTACCAGGCGATCAGCGAGACCGAGCAGGAAACGATTCAGGTCGACGCCAATACCGTGCGTGTCGTGCAACGGCTGTATACCCCGGTGGACGGCACCCGCAAACCCTACCAGACGACCGAGGAAGAGCGGCACACCGGACCGGGGGATCGCGAGACTGTGGTTCGAACGATTTCCGCTCTGGACTCGGACGGTCACTCGCAAGTTCTAGAACGAGACATCGAAGAATCCGATTTGACAGCTCCTGACGTCAGGGAAACCAACACAACCGTGCTTCGCTTAGTTGCAGGAACGTTGGCGCCTGTCCAGAAGTTTGAGCAGACCGAGCACAGCAATGGCGACTCGGTGGAAGTGCAGCGAAACATGCTGGCGCCCGACGGTAGCGATCATTTCCAAGTCATCCAGGCGGAGCGAAGTGTGGTGACACAAACCAAAGACGGCCAAACTTCGCAAAGCACAATGTATGGTAATGATGGCCGCGCGCCACTGACACCCATCGAGCAGACTACTGGCAGCGAATGGAAAAGCGGCGACACCCAACGTGAGATGTCGCAGACATTTTCAGTCAACGTCCCCGGACGTACTCCCGATGATCACTTGCATCTGGTGCAACAACAAAGCCTGCAGACCGTTGCCGCGCCCGGCGGCGGCACTCTCACAGAAACGCAGGTGCACGAAGTTAATCCGGGAGCACCGGAAGACGGGTTGCGCCTCACCACCGTGGAAACTGAAACCTCACAGCTTGTCGACAAATCTCAAACGGAAAATCACAAGCAAGTACGTTCTTTGGACATCAACGGCAATTTCCCCATTGATTGGGAGGAGAACAGTCGCACAACGACAAAACCAAAATAAAAGCCGGGTGCCCGAGTGACTTTACACGCCTCCAGCATTGTCGAGTCGTCAACTGGACGGCCGAGCTGAAGAGGTAGTCCGACCCTTGCCCGCTGTCATCCTGAGCGGAGCGCAGCGGAGTCGAAGGATCTATGCATTTTATACTGTTGCCGCGAAGCGGCATCGGCTGTAACCCCGTATTGCCGATCTTGTCATCCTGAACGCAGCGGAGTCGAACTCAAAATTCGAGCTCATGCGATGACTCGGGCAACAGCACACGCAAGCGCCGGAGGCGCGACAAAGCGAAGCGCTTAGCCCACCGCGTAAGCGGTGGGTTAGTGTCTCTAATCGCACCGAAGCCCCGACGGGGCGGCAGCATTACTGGTGCCCCACCTGTGTGCTTTTCACAGGTGGGCTGACGAGCCGGCCGGGGGTGCCCCACGTTCGCGAAGCTAACGTGGGGAATTCAGTGATGGACCTAGAACTTTCCCCTCCTCTGTCTCTCGGCGATGAACAATTAAAATACCTCATGCCCTCCACACGAATCGACAAATGGCTTTGGGCCGCCCGATTTTTCAAGACGCGCTCGCTCGCAGCGCGAGCCTGTGAATTCGGCAGGATCCAATCCAACGGACAGCCCGCCAAGCCTGCACGCGAGGTCCGAATGAAAGACATGCTGCGAGTAACGAACGACGCCGGCAACTTCACAGTGGAAGTCCTGCTACTCAGCGAGGTCCGGGGCCCGGCTTCCGTCGCACAAACGCTCTACCGCGAGACCGACGATAGCCGTGAACAGCGCTTAAAAGCGGCTGCGGAGCGCAAAGCCTTCAACCAATTCGAAGCACTTCCCGCAGGCCGACCATCCAAACGCGATAGGCGAACAATTATCAAGTTCCGCGGAAGGGGCTGAAAGCTGCTTCACAAATGGGTTGGCTGACATCTAGACTTTGCTGTTGGGTTTTCTAGAAACGAGAAACAAGAAACCGCCCGTAAAGTATACGCAGGAGAACATCCAATGGCGTGGGGAATATTTCGCCACAAACCTCTACCGCAGCAAACCGTAACCTCTGGTCGCCTCGAGATCGAGCAGGACGGCGAAGTTGCCTATCTCGAATACAGTTTGGGCGGAAATGTTCTGGAGCTGATCCACACTGAAGTTCCCGACAAATTGCGCGGCAAGGGTCTTGCTTCCTCTCTGGCAGAAACTGCTCTCCAGTGGGCCCGTAAGGACAACCTCAAGGTGGACATCATTTGTCCGCTAGTGCAGGAATACATCGCAAAACACCCCGAGTACTCGGATCTCGTTATGCGTTGATCTCTTCCTGAGAACCAAAGCGCAGGGGCGCCCCGAGTGCCCCACCTGTGTGCTTTTCACAGGTGGGATTGCTTCTAATCAAAGCTTCAGCCTTTCTCTGCTTCGTAATACTTGCCGTTCACTTCGCTACCCATCAATGCGAAATCGCACCTTGAGGTTTCCAGTGGATCGGTTTTGAATGTGAAATCGATAGAGGGCACGCGCATCGTTGCTTCGAGTTGTGCCTCCGCCTTGAAGCCTTCAAATCGATACTGCCGCTTCGGGTCTTCGTACTTGACGGGTTCGTTGCTGGACTTGAATACCAGTTTGAAATCCATGAATGCCGGAGTCGTTTCAGCATCCATCGCGGGCCAGCGCGGCTGGTCAATGATAGGGACATTGGTCATCTGGAGCGTGACCGTTTTGCCGTCCGCACTGAACGTGAGGCTCGCCGATGGCACAGGTGTCACCCAATACAGGCCTTCGGGCGAGATAGGCGGATGGAAATCGTGTATCTGGTTCTGCGGGGCCGCCGGCCCCTTGAACACCGTGAGTCATGTATGGGAGAAGATCGCTTGATGCGCTTGGCGCGCCGCCCAGTACTTGCCCGACATGTAGCTGTAGTCGGTGCTGGGCGCGCCCCAGGCAAGTCGGTTACCTTTATTGTCCGTACCCATGCCGTGAAAAGCGTTGCAGCGCCCTAGCTTTCCTTTGAAGTGATAGATGTTTGACAGTTCCACATTCGGCATCGGACTCTGATTGTGATTGCCATTCTTGTCGAGCCACGGAATCGGATACGGGCAAGGACCACCATTGGACGGCTCGTGGTTCTGCGGGATAGGAGGAGAGCAGGACAGCGGCGCAGATTGCGCGTGCAGCGCCCCGCCGCGCAGTGAAGCCGCAACGATGGACGCGACGCCAAGCTTCAACAAGCTACGCCGATTTCGTTCCATATCCAAACAGCGATCATCTCTGTCCTGCCTATCCACAAACGAAACCATCCTCGGTTTACGATTCGGAACAAAGTCCATAGCTACTCCTGACTGCGACCACAAGCGCAATTGTTTCGTCATCACTTCCGGAGGTTGCCTACTGCTTTGCGGAATAGCGAGCGTTGGGGCGGGCGCAGCCCGCTCGTCGAAGCGCTGGCCTTTAGGCCAGCGACTCACAGCTCAAGAAGTCGCGCTTCAGCGCTGGGATCTTCTGGTGCGAACAATATATTTGACGAGAATCCATATTTCTGCAAACATCGAAATATGGCTTCGGCTTCACAGAAGAAAAATGCCGCACTAGTGGCCAAGTACGCCGACATGTTTTCCGCGATGGGCACCGAGGCGCGACTCCGGATCATGCAACTACTATTATCGGCTCATCCCAACGGACTCGTAGTCGGTGACATTCAGGCTGAGCTGGACATCCCGAATTCGACCCTCTCCCACCACCTGGACAAACTCAAGAGCGAAGATCTCGTGCTGGTTCGCCGTGAAAGCACGTTTTTGCGCTACACGGCCAATACCGAAGCACTTCAAGGGGTGCTGCAATTTCTATATGCCGAGTGCTGCACTCGAAACAAAGCTCTAAACCCGCAAGATATTGTTCAGATATGCAATTAGGAGAGACCGAAGATTGAGTGCGTTCGTCCGAGCCGTCAAACCGTCTAGTTCATCAAAGGACCAAGCTTGCTGTGGACCCACCTGTTGTAACTGAGCACATCGAGGCACTACCTATGACAAAGCCCTACAACGTCTTGTTTCTTTGTACGGGAAACTCCGCTCGTTCAATCATGGCCGAAGCCATTCTCAACCGAAAAGGCCTTCCTAACTTCAAGGCATACAGCGCCGGAAGCCAGCCAAAGGGGCAAGTCCATCCTGCGGCCATTCAGTGCCTTGAACGCGCTCGTTTGCCTGTTGACGGATTCCGTAGCAAGAGCTGGGATGAGTTTGCAAAACCACACTCGCCGCACTTGGATTTCGTATTCACCGTTTGCGACAACGCTGCCAAAGAGGTATGTCCGATTTGGCCGGGTCAACCTATGACAGCGCACTGGGGCGTTCCTGACCCGGCCGCCGTTAAGGGCACCCCCGAACAGATTGAACGCGCTTTCCAACACGCTTTCATGGCATTAGATCGCCGAATCAGCCTGTTTGTGTGCCTTCCACTTTCCAGTCTGGATAGCATGGCCATCAAGAAAGAGATCGACCAGATCGGACAAGAATGAAAATATCTCTCGCCCGTCGAGTGGTTGCGGAATTTTTTGGGACAGCATTCCTCGTCGCAGCAGTGATCGGCTCAGGTGTCATGGGGGAACGTTTGGCCAACGGCAATGTCGCGTTGGCGCTCCTCGCGAATACTATTGCTACAGGCGCGACGCTAGTCGCTCTGATCTTCGCTTTTGGCCAAGTCTCTGGCGCACACTTCAATCCGGTTGTGACCATCGCGGATGCCTTGGAGCGAGGCCTGGCTTGGAAGGAGACTCCTCACTATTTGATCGGCCAGATACTCGGCGGAATAGGCGGAAGCATCATTGCACATTTGATGTTTGGACTGCCTCTGATTTCCTTCTCACGTCATGCACGGACTGGGCTTCCTCAAATGTTCAGTGAGTTTGTGGCGACATTCGGCCTGGTTTCCGTGATTTGGGGTTGCTCCCGGCTTCGGTCAAACGCTGTTCCATTCGCTGTTGGAGCCTACATCACAGCAGCCTACTGGTTTACTGCATCAACATCTTTTGCAAATCCCGCCGTCACGATTGCCCGATGCCTCAGCGACACATTTGCCGGCATCCGTCCCACCGACGTTCCGGGGTTCGTGGTGGCTCAATTCCTCGGTGGAATAGCAGCCACTTTTCTCTTCCGCTGGCTCGTTCCGAACCTCCAGGTGCGCGCCAAGGAAGTCCTCCTCGCTCACGATTCGGATGGATGAGTGGTCGTTCACGAACAACTATCTACTGACTACTCGCTTCCCTCCGCGTCTCCGCCGGGCGCCCACCGTAGCCTGCCCTGAGCGAAGTCGAAGCGATGCTTTTCACAGGTGGGCTCCAGTGGTTTCGAGAAACGAACAACGGGAAACCGTCTCTTGTCATCCTGAGCGAAGTCGAACGGATGCTTTTCACAGGTCGGGCGATTAATTACTGACTGCCGGGGTGCCCCACGGTAGCCTGCCCTGAGCGAAGTCGAATGGGCGAAGCTAACGTCGGGATTTCAGCAGCGCAGTCGAGCTACGTTCGAAGCTCATGCGATGACTCAGGCAACAGCACACTTCAGCGCCGGAGGCGCGACAAAGCGAAGCGCTTAGCCCAGCGCGTAAGCGCTGGGTTAGCGTCGCCAATTAATCTGAGCCCCAGCGGGGCGACAGCCTTCCGACACGACCAACTCTTCGGAATCTGTCCTCCTGAGCGGAGCGCAGCGGAGTCGAAGGATCTATGCATTTGGCGGTGCCGCGAGCGTTGGCTGTGTGGCGGACGCAGCCCGCTCGGCGGGAGCGCTCGCCTTTAGGCCAGCAACTCGAGTCGAATGCCAGGTGGGGAAAGTTGTGATTGCGATTCGGTGATACGATTTTTGGGGCAGTTATTTCAACAAAATAACACTCTAAATCGTTTAAGGACAGAGGTAATGACAACGCTCACTGGATCGCCTGTCGTGCAGACTGACAACCTGTTTCAGCCCTTTCGACTGGGACGCTACGATCTTCCCCACAGAATGGTGATGGCCCCATTGACCCGCTCTCGCGCGCGTCAGCCGGGCAATATTCCATCGCCGCTCAACGCCTGCTATTACACCCAACGCGCTTCTGCTGGCCTCATCATCAGCGAGGCAACGCAGGTATCGCTGCAGGGACAAGGCTACGCCTGGACGCCGGGCATTCATAGCTTGGATCAGATCGAGGGCTGGCGACTGGTGACCGACGCCGTGCACAAAGCCGGCGGTTTGATCTTCCTGCAGCTCTGGCACGTTGGACGCATCTCTCATCCGTCCCTACAGCCCGACGGAATGCTTCCGGTTGCACCCTCGGCTATCAAGCCGGACGGGAAAGCATTTATCGAGAACGAGCGCGGCGAGGGTGAGCTGGTTCCCTTCGCGACGCCCAGGTCGTTGCAGATTGAGGAGATTCCATACGTTGTCCGGCAATATGTGCGCGGAAGCAAGAATGCGCTGGAAGCAGGATTCGACGGCGTGGAGATTCACTCGGCTAACGGCTATTTGCTCGACCAATTCATCAACTCCAGCACCAATCACCGTACTGACACCTATGGCGGATCGGCAGAGAACCGGGCGCGTCTGCTGATGGAGGTGACAGAAGCGGTCAGTGAAGTCTGGGGTTCGGACCGCGTCGGCGTGCGACTCTCCCCTCTTGGCAAGTTTAATGACATGGGTGACGATAACCCTGAAGAAACCTTCGGCTATATCGCCGAAAAACTTAATGCATACGGGATCGCTTACCTTCACATCGTCAACCCCGCCCTCGCCGCTCTTGAGAAGGGGACGGAACCCGAACCGGGCGGGCAACGAATGCTCGATCTCATTCGCCGAAAATATCCCAACACTCTCATGATCGCCGGTGGTTTCAACCACGAAACTGCGGAACAATGGCTCCGGCAAGGCAAAGCCGATTTGATCGCGTTCGGGCGCAAGTTCATAGCTAACCCGGATTTGCCCGAACGCTTTCGCCGAGGCGCCGCACTCAATCCTGACGATCCGTCCACGTACTATGGCGGCGGGGCCAAAGGATATACCGACTACCCGACACTAGCTCAGGAAAGTGGCGAGGAACCAAAACCTTCCGTCGACGACAGCTGGCGATAGCGTTCCGATTTGTGTAGGTGCACCACCATAGCCTGCCCTGAGCGAAGTCGAATGGGTGCTTTTCACAGGCGGGCTCGGCAGACTTACCGCGCCCTCCGCGCCTCCGCGGTGAAATCCGCGGTACCTGAATGCTACGCACTCACGACCGGCAGGAGCCGGGATTCTTCCCCAGGCGCTCGATGACTTTCCTAAAGGCAACCCGTCCCCCGCCAAGGAATCCAAAACCCGGTCTACCGGCAACTCGTAACAACCAGCGAGCACTCGGTGCCGGGCTCGGGTAGCGGAGGAGGGACATGGCTCGACTCCTATCGGTGAACGTCGGACTCCCGCGCGACATCAAGTGGAAGGGTCGCACCGTGCACACCGGTATCTGGAAGGATCCGGTGCGTGGCCGCTGTCGCGTCGGCAGGTTGAATCTAGACGGAGACGGTCAAGGCGACCTAGCCGGACATGGTGGTGAGCAGCGCGCCGTCTTCGTCTACCAGATCGAATCGTATCGCTATTGGCAGGAGCAACTGAAGAGGACCGACTTCGTCCACGGACAGTTTGGCGAGAACTTCACGGTAGAAGGATTGCCCGACGATACCGTATGCATCGGCGACCGCTATCAGATCGGCAGCGCGGTGTTCGAGGTCACTCAACCTCGCGTCACCTGCTATCGCGTCGGCATTCGGATGAACGAGCCCCGGATGCCGGCATTGCTGACATCCAGCGGACGGCCGGGCTTCTACTTCCGCGCCCTGCAGGAAGGCGCGGTATCCGTCGACGACGAAATTCTGAAGGTGGGAGAGGCGAAAGAGCGAATGACTGTTGCAGAGATCAACGCGCTTCTGTATTCGCCCAATCATGCACGCGATCGACTGGAGCGCGCATTGCGGATCGAAGCGCTTTCGCCCGGATGGCGCTCGTCATTTGAGGCGTTACTGCAGAGCCAAACGACTGCCACGGGCAGCGGTAACGCGGGGCTCGCGCCGGCAGCAGCTGCGCATCCGACTGCACCAGGATTTCGGCCGCTCGCGGTGACGGCAATCAATGACGAGTCCGCGGACGTCCTTTCGCTGACGATGCAGAGCTCGGACGGTCAACCGCTGCCAGCGGCTCTGCCAGGCCAGTATGTGGTTTTGCGTCTTCAGCGGACCACAGGCGCCCCGCCACTGTTTCGCAGCTACTCGCTCTCGGGTCCCCTCTCGACGGAGCGCTATCGAATCAGCGTAAAGATCGAGCCGAATGGGGCGGCTGGAACCTACCTTCGGGAGCATGTCCGGGTGGGCGATGCTCTCGACGTCAGCTCGCCGCGCGGAAGTTTCATTCTGCAGTCCGGAGAGCGGCCGGTGGTTTTGCTCAGCGCGGGAATCGGTGCGACTCCTGTTCTGGCGATGCTGTACGCGCTGGCGGCGGCGGCCCGCTTGACACGGCAGGTCTTATGGCTGCACGCAGCTCGCGATCGACAGCATCATCCATTCGCCGCCGAAACCCGCCGTCTCATGCTCACGCTCACACACGCCCGCAGCTATGTTTGTTACAGCAGGCCGGATTCGCATGACAAGATGGGTGAGGATTTCGACGCTGCCGGTCACCTGTCGCGATCAGTCTTCGACGAGGTCGGCGTCCCACGAGAGGCGGATGTCTACCTCTGCGGGCCGACTCGCTTCATGGCAGACATGAAAGAGGCGCTCGCAACCTTCGGCGTAGCGCCGGAGCGGATTCACGTCGAAATCTTCAACGGCAGCGGGTCGATGACTCCCGGTGTCGTCGGGGCAGCGACGCGAGCTCCGCATGTGCCCAAAGGACGACGCCAACACCGGTCCACTGGTATCGTTCGCGCGCAGTGGCATCGCCGCACACTGGAACGCGTCGGCCTATCAGAGCATTTTGGAGCTGGCCGAGGCGTGCGACGTCCCGGTCCGCTGGTCGTGCCGGACGGGTGTTTGTCACAGCTGTGAGAGCGGTTTGGTTTCCGGGGAGGTCGTCTACGGACCGGAGCCACTCGAAAAACCCGCCGACGGCAATCTCCTCGTTTGCTGCTCACAACCGATTCGCGACGTCGTCATCGATTTGTGACGGCCGAATGCCATGGGCCTCTGGCCGCAATGGAGGATCAGGCCAGCGGGGCGACAGCCTTCCGACATCGTCTTGGCTAGGAAATAATCCCAACGTCCGAGAATTGAGGCGGGCGCAGCCCGTTCGGTGGGAGCGCTGGCCTTTAGGCCAGCGACTCGTAGCGCAAGAAGTCGCGACGTTAGCTTCGCGAACGTGGGACACCCGCCACTAAATCTTGAAATCGACGCTGTCATCCTGAGCGGAGCGTAGCGGAGTCGAAGGATCTATGCATTTGATTCGTATTGCCGCGAAGCGGCATCGGGTCGAGCCACGCGTTCGAAGCTCATGCGATGACTCGGGCAACACCACACGCGAGCGCCGGAGGCGCGACAAAGCGAAGCGCTTAGCCCAGCGCGTAAGCGCTGGGTTGACGTTTCTAATCAATCCGAGCCCCAGCGGGGCGACAGCCTTCCGTCTCCAGGTGCCGGAATTGAGGCGGGCGCAGCCCGCTCGGTGGGAGCGCTGGCCTTTAGGCCAGCGACTCGTAGCCCAAGAAGTCGCGGTTTAGCGCTGGGACCTCCGGTACGAACCCAAGCGCGTATAGAATTTGCATTATGTACCACAACAAGGAAGGGCGGCGACTCACATGACAGATCACGACAACCGCACCGCATTACCTGCGGTTCCACGCAAACGCGATTTGCTCTTTCGCGGTGATTTGCCCGACTGGAAGAACAACGCCTGCCTAAAGACAATGGGCAACGGTGACCCCATTGCATACAAGGAAGGATATCGACGCGGAGCTGCACTTTTAGCTCAGCATGTTGCAACAAACGGGCGTGATCAAGATTTTCTCGTTTACCCCATTGTGTTCTTGTACCGGCACCATATCGAATTGGTCCTGAAAAGAATCATGACGCGGGCTCCCTACCTTATTGACGCTTCTCTCACAGACCAAGAGAAACAACATCTCGGGAAGCATCGATTGGATTTGCTCTGGGAAGATCTCAAATCAAAGTTGGGAGCGATCTGCAAGTCAGCGGGCTGGAGCGCTCCGTCGCGCGAGGACATTGAAGGAATCGACAACTACATTAGGCAAATTGCCCTAGTCGACTCGAACTCCTTCAGCTTTCGATACGCTGTCTCCAAAGAAGGGCTTTGTTCCCTGCCGGAGAAACTAACGCACATCAACCTTCGGCACTTTGCCGAGATGATGGAACGACTTGCTAGCTACTTTGAAGGCATTGACGAAGCTACCGAATACCTTCTGGAAACCAAAGCTGAAATGGAAGCAGAATGGATGAGCGACATGGCGTCATACATGGACTATTGATCTACGGCTTCTTGAATGTGAGCGCTGGAGCAGCTGTTAAGCCCGCGCCCACCTTATCTTCGAGCTGAAGAAGAACCGCGCTTTTGCTTTGACATTGGAGCGCTGCCTAGAGCGTTAGAGGCGGGAACGCGCGATTCGATTTTCACCTCAGTCGCCTCCTCAACGCGACGAGCAAGGAGACTCGCAAAGATCAGGTATTGAGCGGCTTTGGATTCGGTGAGATCGTGAGCCAGTGTATGTGCTTTTGGATTGCGAATACCTTGATAGCTGCCACTGAATATCTGCATGAAGCCCTTTTGATCATTCTGGCCAGACTCCGTCGTGAGTTCACTCAAGATCAAGTACGGGTCCGTGAGCGAAAAGGCCTTGTTGATCAGATTCGAACCATCGGCGTCGATTCCGGTTCGCTTCCGAATCAGATCAAAGATCGCCACAATCGAGTTCAGAACCGAGTCTCGCAAATGACCATTGCGATAGAGCTCATAGCTGTTCGCAGCAATCGCAGGGTGGAGCAGCGCCTCGAAACCAAGATCACCACGTTCGCTTGCTCTCTCCTGCAGCAGGCTGTCCAATACCCCTTCGATATCCGAAAGATCCCGACGAAGGATATCTCGGTAATCACCATCCATTCCAAACCATATGTGCCTGGCGAGATTGCTCGGCGGATTGCCTTCGACCTGCTGATTCCACAGCTCTTTGAGCCGTTCGTAATCCGTCTTCAAATAGGAGTTGATTGCTAGAGCCGTAGCTTTATCTTCTGCTAGTAGGCGCTCCAATGCATCCATCGATCTTCCTGCGATGTCCCTCAGCACTTTCCTGACTTCCAAATACCACTTCGTAATAGAATCCTGCTTAGGTTCATCGGCCTGCTCCAGCGCATCCAAAATGTCCGGCAGGAGGGCATCGAGCTTCGCGTTTGCCTCATAGACGGAGTAGATATCATTGATTTCGACCTGAATAGCGCGAAGCATTTGGGCGGACTCTGCCGGCAAGATTCGAGCGGCATGGGTTTGAAGTTGGATTATTAAATGGTAGTACGCCGACGAAACCGCCGTAATTTCGTCAGGGTCGTCGGATGGCCCGCACAGCTTCATTTTCTTGGCTTCCCGCAGCAAGTCTCGGATCATCGCCTTTCGGTCAATCGCCATTGCATCCTCTCAGGTCGCCCTCGTTGTCCGCCTTCAACAGAGAAAACACCTTCCACCCTCACCCATATCGGCTTCTACATCTTCCCGCCCCTGAAAGTGCTCGCTTCAACAATGTTACTGCCAATGATACCCTCCGCGCTCCGCGATGAACCCGTCGTTTTCACTTTGACATAACACATCCACCAACAATATCATTACGCAATGCCGTCCCGCACCTGCATCCACACCAAAACCAACGGAACCCAATGCGGCTCGCCCGCCATGCGCGACGAGCTCCGATGCTACTTCCATTACAAGCAACAGAAGCCGCTCACCCGCCTCGCCGGACTGTCCACAATTTCCAATCCCGCAGACCGGGCTCTTGTTTTAGACAAGGTCGTCCGTGCCCTGATCAACGGACGCATCGACCCCGAAGTCGCTCGAGCTATGTTGTATGCTATCCAAATCTCAATGCAAGCTTAATGGAATGAGGATTTTGCGCGTAACCGCGTTCGTTTCTAAGTCTTGCGATGATTTTGTTACGTAAACTGTTCATTCAAATAGACCATAAGGATTAGGGGTGGCAGTCGGATGAAACTACTGGTAATCGGTGCAGGCATGATGGGCTCGGCAGCCGCATACGACATGGCGCGCGCCGACGACGTTGAATCCGTCACCCTCGCCGACGCCGACGGCAAACTCGCCAAATCCGCTGCCGCGCGCGTCAACAAACTCAACGGCAACAAGAAGATCCAGCCGGTCAAGCTCGACGCTTCCAACTACAAGAAAGCCGGCAAACTAATCAAGGGACACGCGGCCATGCTCTCCGCCGTTCCCTACTTTTTCAACGTCGGACTGGCGAAGGCGGCCATCGATGCCCGCTGTCATTTCGCCGACCTCGGCGGCAACAACACCGTGGTCCGCAAAACGTACGAGCTATCGAAGCAAGCGGAAAAGCGCGGCGTCGCCCTCGCGCCCGACTGCGGCCTCTCGCCCGGCATGGCATCGATCCTCGCCGGTGAACTCTTCCGCCGCATGGCCGGCAAGAATGGAAGAGTTGATGCGCTGAAACTCTACGTCGGCGGACTGCCCGAAGATCCCCAGCCGCCGTTTTATTACCAGCTGGTCTTTTCCGTGAACGGACTCATCAACGAATACGTCGAGCCGGCGAAGGTCTTGCGCAACGGAAAGATCACTCAGCTGGAGCCGCTGACCGAGACCGAACATTTCTCTATCCCCGGATTTCCGCCGCTGATCGCTTTCCATACCTCTGGCGGCACATCCACCATGCCGGAGACTTTCAAAGGACGCGTCGGCGAGTGCTTCGAAAAAACGCTACGCTACCCTTCCCATTTCACCATGATCCGTTCGCTCTACGACCTCGGCTTCTTTTCCAGCAAGAAGATGAAGATCGGCAAATCGGAAGTCACGCCCCGCGAGGTCACCTCGCAAATCTTCCTGGATAAGTTCACCAGCAACGCTCCTGACGTCTGCATCATGCGCATTGAAGCGCACAAAGACGGACGCGTCGCTGCCTTCTCCATGGTCGACCATTACGATCCCGCCACGAAGATGACAGCCATGATGCGCACCACCGCCTGGCCCGCGTCCATCGTTGTGCAGATGATGGCCCGCGGAACCATCGCAAAGCGCGGCGGCATCAAGCAGGAGATCGACATCCCCGCAGAACTCTTCCTCTCGGAGATTGAGCATCGCGGCATCGGCATCGAATATGCACTGCAGGATTGAGCAGGTGAATAGCGCATCTTGGCGCTATTGAATGCCCATCCCGATAGCATTTCAATGCCATCGTATCGAACAGAAATTGTTTGACAAATATCGGTCCGCCGCTGCTCCATCGGGCGGTGGTTAATTCGAAATTAGCTTGCGGATAGCAGAGAATATTATTTCTCTTCACAGGGTCTACTATCTGTTTGCTGAACCAAAGGCCGTCTTTTCTCCGGGGCGGCCTTTGCATTTTCCGTCGTTTGCGCAACTAACACTTTTCGCAAATTGACGCTTGTCTCAGCCCACCGCACCTCAAGGCTGAACATCGTACTTCACAGAAGTTGCCCCAGAGGAGACATGCGAATGAAAAACATCTTCTTACTATCCTTGATAGCTGTACTCAGCCTCTCTGTCGCATGCAATAAAACGCGCGGCAATGAGAAGAACGCCACCAGCAGCGAATCACAACCAGCGCAAGGCACGAGTGGAAGCGATCAATCCGCCAACTCTCAAGCCGGCGGACAGATGAGCAGCGCTGATCACGAATTCGTGATGAACGCAGCCAAAGGCGGCAAGGCTGAAGTAGAGTTGGGAAACTTGGCCGCACAAAACGCGTCGAACCCGGCGGTCAAACAATTCGGCCAGCGAATGGTCTCCGACCACACCCAAGCCAACAACCGGCTGCAACAGATCGCTCAACAAAAAGGAATGTCTCTGCCCGATGATCTTCCCGACGACGCGAAACAGTTGAAAGATCGGCTTACGCAGGAAAAAGGTGTTCAGTTCGATCGCACGTATATGCAGAACATGGTGCAGGACCACCAGAAGGACGTCGCAGAGTTCCAGCAGGAAGCCGACCAGGGACAGGATCCCGAGATAAAGAACTTCGCAGCCACTACTCTGCCTGTTCTCAAACAGCATCTCCAGTTGGCTCAGACTGACCTGAGCAAACTCCAAAAGTAGCTTTGAGCACCTCACCTGAAAGGCCAACCGACGGTTGGCCTTTTTGTATCGCCATTTTTGTAGCCGGCAATCGAACTCGGGACACCTTCACCGTCCGGTGTTCATCAAACCTATAAAGACTTTTGTCCGGAGATGATCACATGATGCGCGCACTGACTTGTATTTTGGCTTTTTCGATTGCCTACTCAACCGGCTGCGGACAGCACCTCGGGAGGACTAGAAAAGCAGAGGACGTTTCTCCGAAGCAAGCAGCGAAAGCCGCTCAGTCATTCACTTCAGAATCGGATTTTCTGCAGAAGGCAGCACGGGACGAGCGCGCGCAGATCGAATTAGGACAACTTGCCCAATCAAAAGCGCAGCGACCCGAGGTGAAGGCTTTCGCCCAGCAGATGGTTACGGAACACACACAAATGTTGAGCGACCTGGAAAAGCTTGCGGCCAGCGCAAACGTGAGCGTTCCCTCCGACCTCGATAGCTCACAAAGCGAGTTGAAATCAACGCTGCAATCGCAGTCAGGCAAAGACTTCGACAAGAACTATGTGAACGCGGAGGCAAGAGCCCACGAACAGATGGTCAACTTGCTGGAAGGAGCCGTCCAGAAAGCCCAGAATCCTACGGTAAAAGACTTCGCTACAGTGAAACTGATCACAGAACGCGACCACCTGGATGCAGCCCAAGCACTCGCTAAGAAAGTTTAGCTAGTACTCTGCCATCTCCTGCATCGCCTCAAACAAGTGGCTGGATTGCGGCAGGATTACGTCTTCGAGTGCCGGCTGATATGCGACAAAGGTATCCATCGCCGCGACGCGCTTCACCGGCGCGTCCAGGTCATGGAAGAGTTCGTCAGAGATTCGCGCGGCGATCTCTGCTCCATATCCCCAGCTCAGCGTGTCTTCATGCGCCACAATGCAACGGTTCGTCTTCCTCACCGACTCGGCGATCGCTTCCCAGTCATACGGACTCAGGCTGCGCAAGTCGATCAGCTCGACGCTCACGCCATGCTCGCGTTCCATCTTCTGCGCGGCTTGCAGCGCGCGCGGAACCACCGCACCGTAAGTGATCACGGTCATGTCTGTTCCTTCACGCACCGTTTTGGCTTTGCCGAACGGGATGGTGTAATCGGGACCCGGATATGGAGCGCGGCCAAATGTCTCGCGATACAGCCTCTTGTGTTCCAGGAAAAGCACCGGATCATCACATCGGATCGCTGTGCGCAACAGCCCATTGGCATCCAGCGCATTCGACGGAAATACGACGCGCATACCGGGAGTATGCGTGAAGATGCTTTCGCCGCATTGCGAGTGATAGATTGCGCCTCCGGTCAGGTATCCGCCGATAGCAACGCGAATCACCGCGGGCGACGAGAAATTCCCGTTAGAGCGCCATCGGATCAGCGGTAGTTCGTTGCGAAGCTGTTGCATGGCAGGCCAGATGTAATCGAAGAATTGAATTTCGACAACGGGCTTCAGCCCGCGTGTTGCCATTCCAACCGCGCGTCCCACGATGTTCGCTTCCGCCAGTGGAGAATTAAAGACGCGGTCCTGACCAAACTCCATCTGCAATCCGGCGGTGAGTTTGAAGACGCCGCCCTTCCCTTTCACCTGCTTCTGTTTGAGATATTCTTCGCGACTGCAATCAGCAACATCCTCGCCAAACATCACGATCCGTTCGTCGCGACGCATCTCATCTTTCAGGCAGGCGTTGATGAGGTCGGCCATCGTCTTGTCGGCGCCCTCGGAATTCGGCTGGACAGCAAACTCTGGCCCCGTGGCATCGAGATCAGGGGAGTAGATATTTTTGAGGATCGCCGACTTCTCCGTCGAAGGCAGCGCCGCCACAAGAACGCGGTCAGTCGCTTGCTGGATCTCTTCTTCCACCGCTTTCTCCAGCTTGTTGATACCTTCCTCGTCGAGGATGTTCTCGCGGATCAGGAACATCTGCGTGCGCGTGATGGGATCGCGTTGCGCGTCTTTCTGCCTCTCGGAATCCGGGCGATAAAGCTTTTCGTCGTCAGAGAGCGAATGCGAATACGGACGGATCACGTGGCCGTGCACGAACGCCGGGCCCTTGCCGCTGCGGCAATGCTCCACGGCTTTGACCATCGCTCCATAACTCTCGACAGGATCGGTGCCGTCGATTTCCGCAAAATAGAAATTAGGAAAATTCGCGATCAACTTGGATATATTTCCGCCCGCCGTGTTCACTTCAACTGGGACAGAGATCGCGTATTCGTTATCTTCGCAGACGAACAAAACCGGCAGCTTCAGGTTTGCTGCAGTGTTCATCGCCTCCCAGAATTCACCCTGGCTGGTGGTGCCGTCGCCGGTGGAAACGTAAACCACTTCATCGCCGCGAAAATGCACGTCCTTGAATTGTCGATAATCTTTTTGTTCGCTGGGTTTGCTTGCGGCTTCGGGGTGCTTGGAAAAATATCGTCCTGCTTCCGCGCATCCCACGGCTTGCAGAAATTGCGTTCCTGTCGGCGACGACTGCGTCACAATATTCAGCTTCTTGTGTCCCCAGTGCGAGGGCATCTGCCTGCCACCAGAGCTCGGATCATCCGCTGCTCCCACGGCCTCGAGCAACTGCTCTTCCGGCGTCATGCCCAGCGCGAGGCAAAGCGCACGATCGCGATAATAAGGATAGAACCAGTCGTAGCCTGACCGCAGCGCCATCCCGGCAGCCACCAGGAGTGCTTCGTGTCCGGCGCCGGAGATCTGAAAATATATCTTCTGCTGGCGTTTGAGCATGATCTCGCGGTCATCAAGACGGCGCGAGAGGTACATCAGCCGATAAAACTCAATGATCTGCTTCTTGGTGAGGCCCTGATATGTCTTTTCGGTCTTGGGCTGAATGGTCTCAGGCTGCGCGGTAGGCGCTGCCTTCTTGGGCTCTGTCTTGGTTACGGCCATGCTCTCCTCAGTCGGGTCGGACGGGTATGGGAGTACCCTCCATTTTAACGTGTTACGTAGTTCGGCGGATATACTGAATGACAATGCGAACACAAATATTGCTTTTTACCACCTTATTGTCTGCATCTCTCGTGCAGTCAGGGTGCACTGCGCGCGAGGATCACCTGGTCGGTACGTATCAGTTGAACAATATCGGAAATAATAAAGCCTCTTTGAACCTCCAAGGTGATCACACGTATATTCAGGAAATTGAAATAGCTGGTAACAACAAGATTATTGCCAGCGGATCGTGGGCATTTGGATTACGACCAGCCTCGCAACATCCGCAGACTGATGGTTTCAATGGCAAAAGCAGTTTCGATTCACACTCAAACCAGCGCATATTCCTATCTGGCGCGTATTCATTGGAGAATTGTCCAAAGTGCAAGGCGGTACGATACGACAGCGTTGGGCTACCCATTGAGAAGTTTCTGGGTTTGGTGATGCTCGTTGATAGCCCTGATGAGGGGATTGCTTATCAGAAACAGTGAACTGTCACTACCTACCTCTAAAACCCATGATCAAGATCAATCGCCGCATCCCCAAAGACAAACTCAAGCTCCTCATCTTCGACCTCGACGGTACGCTCGTGGACTCGCGCAAGGACCTCGCGAATTCCATCAACGCCATGCTCGAAAATTATCATCGGCCGAAGCTGGCCGACGATGTCATCGCCACCTACATCGGCGACGGCGCTCCCACGCTGGTTCGCCGGTCTCTCGGATTTATCGACGACCATCTACTCCAGACCAAAGAGGAAGAATTCATTGAGGACGCGCTGGTCTATTTCCTCGAGTACTATCGCGAGCACAAGCTGGATTTCACTTACGTCTATGACGGAGTGATTGAAGCGCTGCAATCGATCTCGGCCAGCGGCAACGGTGCGCGCTCGATGGCGGTCCTGAGCAATAAACCGGTGAATCCATCCCGCGCGATCGTGAACGCGCTAGGGCTGAAGGATTTCTTCCGGTCGGTTTACGGCGGTAACAGCTTTGAGACGAAGAAACCCGATCCGCTCGGCGTCAACAACCTGCTTCGCGAAGCTGGCGTCGCGCCCGAAGAAGCTGTCATCATCGGCGACTCCGATATCGACATGATCACCGGACGCAACGCCGGGATATGGTCTTGCGGGGTGACTTACGGGCTTTCACCGGAGACATTGACGCGAACTCCCGGCGACGTGATGGTCGATTCGCCACGAGAGTGGATCGAAGTTTTCTAATCCGTGTAAATCCGTGGTAAGTTCTTGGAAAGTTAAATGGAAAACTTCACTCCCAAAGAACTTCGCTCGCTCCGCTCACTGCGCACGCCTGCGCGCATCCAGCGATTTCTCGATGACATGCCCTACCACCACAGCAAGACCGCATGGTCGCCGCGTCCGGTCTTGCAGCATCGGACGGCGCACTGTCTTGAAGGTGCCATCTTCGCCGCGGCTGCCCTACGCGCCAATGGCTTCCCACCGCTGTTGATGGATCTCGAAGCCCATCGCGATGACGATCATGTCCTCGCGATCTTCCGTGTCGACCGGCACTGGGGCGCAATCGCCAAATCAAACTTCTCTGGCCTGCGGTATCGCGAGCCCGTATATCGCAGCCTGCGTGAACTTGCTATGAGCTACTTCAACGATTACTTTAATCTTTCCGGCGACCGCTCCCTGCGTGCTTTTGCCACCCGTCCGGTGAATCTTTCACGCTTCGATTCGCGGAACTGGATGACCTCTCCCGACGACCTCTGGTACATCGCCGACCACCTCTGCGAAATCCCGCATACAAATGTTCTCAAGCCAGGCATGGAAAGAAAACTCGCACGTGTAGGCGCACGCGGAATGGCAGCAGGTATGGTGGGCAGACAGTAAGCGCTTTTCCGTGCCTACCTGCATCCGCGGTGAGTTGACGTTCTCGGTATAATAAAGGATTGCTCTCACCTCGAAATTGCAGCCTGTGGGGGCTTACTTTATTTTGCTTTTGCTTTATCCGCTCTTATCCTTCTTTGATCCGCGGTTAAATTTTTTGACTTTATGGACTTCAAACTAGTCAGCGACTACCAACCTGCCGGCGACCAGGGCCGCGCCATCGACGAACTCACCAAGGGTATTTACGATGGCGACAAGCACCAGGTCCTGCTCGGCGTCACCGGCTCGGGCAAGACGTATTCTGTCGCCAAGGTCATCGAGCAGATGAATCGCCCTGCTGTGGTCCTCGCACACAATAAGGTTCTGGCGGCGCAGCTCTATCATGAGTTCAAGTCGTTCTTTCCCCAGAACGCAGTCGAGTACTTCGTCTCTTATTACGACTACTACCAGCCGGAGGCCTACATTCCTTCAGGCGATGTCTATATCGAAAAGGAAGCCACCATCAATGATGAGCTCGACAAGCTGCGTCTATCGGCCACGCGGTCGCTGTTCGAGCGTCGCGATTGCATCATTGTCGCATCGGTAAGTTGCATCTACGGTCTGGGGTCGCCGGAAGCCTACTACGGCATGCTGCTCTTTCTGGAAAAGGGACAGAAGATCAAGCGCGAGGATATCGTCCGCCGTCTCGTCGAAATCCTTTATGAGCGCAACGATTCCGAATTCCGTCGCGGCACTTTTCGCGTGCGCGGCGACGTCATCGAAGTATTCCCTACTTACGACGACATGGCCTATCGGATTGAGTTGTTCGGCGATGAGATCGATTCCCTTTCGCAGATAGATCCGCTCTTCGGCACGGTGAAACAGAAGTATCAGCGTCTGCCGATATATCCCAAGAGCCACTATGTGATGCCGCTTGAACGCAAGAACCGAGCGGTGAACACCATCCTTGAAGAATTGACGTGGTGGGAAAAAGAATTGGAGAAACAGGGGCGGTTGGTGGAATCGCAGCGCATCCACCAGCGCACGCGTTTTGATCTGGAGATGATCAAGAGCATGGGTTTCTGCCACGGCATTGAAAACTACTCGCGGCACTTCTCCGGACGTCTTCCCGGCGAAGCTCCGCCGACGCTCCTCGATTACGTTCCCCGCGACTTCATCATGTTCATCGATGAGTCGCACCAGACCGTCCCGCAGTTGCATGCCATGTGGCACGGCGACCGCTCCCGCAAGAAGAACCTCATCGAATACGGATTCCGCCTGCCGTCGGCGCTGGATAACCGCCCGCTGCAGTTCGAAGAATTCGAGCAACGGATGAATCAGATTGTCTACGTCTCGGCCACACCCGGCCCGTATGAGCTTACGAAATCGGCGGGCGTTGTCGTGGAGCAGATCATCCGCCCCACCGGACTGATCGATCCTCCGGTTGAAGTCCGTCCCGTCAAGGGACAGATCGATGACCTGCTGCATGAGATCCGCGAACGCGCGAAGATCAACGAACGCGTGCTGGTCACAACATTGACCAAGCGCATGGCCGAGGACTTGGCCGAGTATTACAGTGAAGTCGGCGTGAAGTGCCGCTACATGCACTCTGAGATTGAGACCTTGGAACGCATCAAGATATTGCGCGGGCTGCGCAAGGGTGAGTTTGATGTGTTGATCGGTATCAATCTCCTGCGTGAGGGACTGGACCTGCCCGAAGTCTCGCTGGTCGCGATTCTCGACGCCGACAAAGAAGGCTTCCTGCGCTCCACCGGCTCGCTGATTCAGACTATCGGCCGATGTGCCCGCAACCTGAATGGCCGCGCCATCCTCTATGCCGACCGCATGACCGACTCAATGCGCACCGCGATGGACGAGACCGACCGTCGCCGCGCCATCCAGCAGG
>JAOAPH010000165.1 GCA_025462835.1 Candidatus Angelobacter sp.
TCCATTCGCCGCCATGGAGACCTTCCGGTCCCGGAAGCGGACGCCTCAGTTGACTCGTTCGACGGCCCGGCCAAACTCATTGCAGCAGTAAAGTCCGCGATCGCCGCACCCGACAAATAGAAACTCATGCTAAAGAAGTGACTGGCGTGTGTGGATCCGTGTTTTGCTTTTGAAACGCGAGACTCGAAACTGCCTTACGCCTTTCTCTGTGTCCTCTGTGCCCTCTGTGGTGAAAACGCTTTCGCTGTTGCCGTTGCTTTTGAAACTCGAAACTCGAAACGCGAAACTCGAAACTGGTTTCAAAACGAGAAACGAGAAACGAGAAACTAAAAACCGGTTTTCATAAACCCCACCACCGCCTGCGCATACTTCGGCCCCGCCACGGACGCGCAATTCTCATGTCCCGCTCCGGTCACAAGCAATATCTGTTTCCGCCCAGGCGCCGCCGCATACAGCTGCTCTGCCATCGTCGACGGCACCACCCCATCGGACGTGCCATGGATCAGCAGCACCGGCATCCGCACACTCGCAATCTTCGTCAGCGAGTCCATGTGCTGATTGAGGATCAGCCAAGTGGGAAAGAAGCGGAACATCGGGCTTTGTCTCGCCATCTCCCGGATCGACGTGAACGTGCTTTCCACGATCAGCGCCGACGCCTCCGGATGTCGCTTCGCCATCTCAATGGCAACGGCCCCGCCCAGTGAGTGCCCATAGATCACGGTCCGGCCCCGGTAATTCGGCGCCTCATTCTGTGCCCGCCCCGGGTGTTCTTGTGCCCGCGTCGCCACCTGCCGGCGCAAAAGATATTGCCACGCCTGCTCCGCGTCCTCATAGACGCGATTCTCTGTCGGCGGCCCGCCTTCGCTGTTGCCGTATCCGCGATAGTCAAAGATCAGCACGCCGAATCCCACGCGGCTCAGCCGGCACGCATGCGCAGCGTTCGCGCCGATGCTGCCTCCATTGCCGTGAAAGTAAATCAGGCTGTCGGCATTCACCAGCGCCGACGCCTGCGCATCCGCCGGGATCCACCAGCCATGCAGCGCCTTGCCGCCCGACTCAAATCCGACGTCCTCGAAGTCGCATCCGAAATCGCGCGGCGTGAATTCCACCACGCGCTGAGGGATAAATATGAACTTGCTCTGATGCAGGTAGATTACAAGACAGAGCAGCAGATAAATGCTGGCGATCGGGACGACTGTCCACTTAACGATGCGGCGCATCGCTATCGTTTATACATCACGATCTGTCATCTCGCGCTTGTCAATGCCTACTCTGTGCGCATTCACCCAACCATTAATAAATTGTCATCCAGAGCGCATTTTTCTGCGCGAAGGATCTTGCGCTTAGCGGCAGCAGACTGCCCGCAACTGCCTAACTGAATGCGTCACGCCTCGCGCTCGCTAACCGATTCTGGGCACCCCCTCCCAAAAAAAATCGCAAAATATTGAAAGCAGGGTAGTTAGCGGGAGATGGTGGCCTAAAATATTCCGAACAAACGAGTTACATATCAAAATATAGAAAGCAAAGGCAGTTAGGCGGACGCCGGAATGTCAAAACGGCTAGTTTACTTATAGTTAATCTATATAGGTTAAGTATAGCTGTATTCTGGATTTACTGTCAACAGAAAAGAGCGACTGTTCGACACGCGCCAATGGCGTTCAACTTCATTCATCCGCTGAGTTGTTGCTTTCGTTGCTAGCGGTGTGTCGCCGGCACATGCTCAAACATTTCCTGCTTGTCATCCAGAGCGCCTTGTTATTGGCGCGAAGTTGACGCGTATAGCGGGCGTCTGAGCCCGCTGCGGAAATCCCGACCCTGAGCGAAGTCGAAGGGGAGGGAACTCGCTTCTCCATCTTGCGCTTAGCGACAGCACACTGCACGCATATGCCCGGCTAGAAGTCGGGATAGTCCGAAGAATCCTGCACCCGCCCTCGGACGAACGGTTTTCCCAGCCCGCACTCAAGTCCTTCCACTCCGGGTTAGCTGAACGAACCAGCTCTTCCTTCTTCATGCGGCTCCATCCCTTGATCTCCTTCTCGCGAGCAATAGCAGCGCGCACGTCCTGGAAGACTTCGAAGTACACCAGCCGAGTGGCATGGTAACGGCCGACAAACGTGTCGGGACCAGCCTCTCTGTGCTGGTCCAGCCTTTTCATCATTGAGTTGGTAATGCCGGTATAGAGAAGCCCGGCGCGAAATGCTGGTCAGAATGTAAACGTAATAATGATGTGGGTTGCGCATGCGCGCGCCAGTAGATAACAGTGTGCGACGGGACGCAAGTGGTCTATGCAGGTATTCGTGCTGCCGCTACCCGCAAGATCCTTCGCGCCAGAAAGAAGGCGCTCTGGATGACAATTCGCAAATGGTGTAGGCGGATGCGGGAAGCGTGCCGCCGCTAAACAGGATAGAGGTTGATGCGGGCATGGTGCTATTGCTAAGCGCAAGATCCTTCGCGCTAGAAAAAAGCGCTCTGGATGACATGGGAATGGAGTAGGCGATACAGGCAGGGTGCTGCTGCTAAGCGCAAAATCCTTCGCGCCAGAAAGAAGGCGCTCTGGATGACAATGGGAAATGGGGCGTGTGGATCCGGGGCAGAGTGCTGTTGCGAAGCGCGAGAGAGGTGGATACGGGCATTGTGCTGCTGCTAAGCGCAAGATGGAGTTCCCTCCCCTTCGACTTCGCTCAGGGTCGGGATTTCGGCTGCAGGCTCGCGCTACGCTCACGCCTGCAATGCGCGTCAACTTCGCGCCAGAAGAAGGCGCTCTGGATGACAACGGGAATGGAGTAGGCACGCCCCCGCGGATGTCGGCCGAGACCGGAAAATGGACATGTCCCTTCGTGCGTGTCGCTGGATTGATTCGTCACGCGCACTGATGTAAGTTGGTTGTGCCCACCTCGTTCGAATCCACTCAGCCAGAGGTCTCATTTACATGCGCAAATCGTGCGCCGTTTTGTCCCTATGCACTTTCTTGATTTTTCTCATCGCCTTCACCACGAGCCTGGCAGCTCAAAACGCCAGTCCGCTTCAAGAAGATACTGGTTGGAACGCCTACACCTCGTTGCAAGGGAGCACGAATTCCCAGGAGGGCGTGCTAAAGCTGGATAACCGCGTTGGATATGACTTCAACAAGCACTTCGGAGTCGGAGGCGGAGTGCCGATCTATTTCGCGCACACGTCGACGTCTACCACCAGCGGCGACACTTCTAACGCCGGAGTCGGGAACGTGTACCTGGACGCGCGAGTGAAGTTCTTGAATCCTGCCATCAATTACGGTTCGGTCTTGACCTTGAACACTCCTACAGGTGATTCGAAAAAAGGTCTAAGCACCGGACGCGCAACCTATGACTGGAGCAATCGGTTCGATCGCAGCTTCGATCGGCTCACCCCATTTTTTGAGATCGGCGTTTCCAACACTATCGCCGACACACGGTTCTTCACGCGCCCGTTCACGACGCTGGGTACGAACACGCACTTCGAGGGTGGCGCCAGCTACGATCTATGGCGGTTCATAACCGCGGGCGCCTCCCTGTATGACGTTCTACCTTCGGGCCAACAAAAGGTCTTCAGCAAGCTGGTGAATCGCGGGGCCTCCGGCGGCGTTGGTTCGGGCAAGAACGGACGCGTTTTTGAACAGAACGCGGAGACAGTGGGCAGCGCGGACATTGCGCGGGACAACGGCTTCTCAACCTGGATCGAGGCGAGCCCTTCGAAGTATCTGGACCTTGAGCTTGGATACACCCGCAGCGTCCACTATGACTTGAATACAGTTTCTTTTGGAATTGGAGTCAACGTAGGCAGGCTGGCAAAGAGAGCACGGCAGTAAAAACCAAAATCTAAGGAGAATGCAGATGAAAGCAACGCGTATTGCAATCACGGCAGGGATATTGCTCGGAATAGGAGCTAACGCCTTCGCTCAACATGGACATGGCGGCGGAGGGAGCGGTATGGGCAACAGCGGCATGGGGCATAGCAGCCTCTCGGGGGCGTCCACTCATGGGAACTCGGGCGGGAGTGCCCAAACGACGAAGGGCAGCGGAGGAAAAAGCATCAGCGACCATCTGAGCAGCCAGAGCAAACTTTCCTCGAAGTTGCAGTCGCTGCTGCCGGCTGGGACGGATTTGAAGACGGCATCGAGCGGGTTCAAGAACCTTGGACAGTTTGTAGCCGCGGTGCACGTTTCAAATAATCTCGGCATTCCCTTTGATCAGCTCAAGGCCAAGATGACCGGTGATCATGCCGAAAGTCTGGGAAAGGCGGTCCACGAGCTGAAGCCGGATGCCAATGCGAAGTCCGAAACGAAGAAGGCCAACAAGCAAGCAGACGCTGACATAACAGAATCGGAAAGCTGACCTGCGGCTGATCGGGAGGCGGCCCCTCGGAGGCCGCCTTCATAAGAGAGCAGCTAGACTTTGTGGAGTGCCCGAGCGAGACAAGCACGCTGCAAACGAAAGATCAGAAACGAGAAACCGGTTCAAACGAGAAACCGCTTCAAACTGCCGCAATTGCTCGAGCCGATCGCGCCTGCTGATATGTCGCCTGAATCTTCAAGAGCAGCGACGGCGCTCCGTTGGAGACGTCAATCACGTTGTCTGCCTCGAAGCGCGGTCGAGCGTCTTTTTCCGCCGCCAGCGCAATCACGCAGCCGTGTGGATTCCGCTTGCGGAAGAGTCTTGCGAACCTCGTGGATTGGGCAGATGACAGTTCACATCCAAGCAGGAGAATGTCAAAGCGGCTTCTCTGTAGCTCTCTTGTGGCCGTATCGATATTCGAATAGGCAGCATTATGACCGAGCATGCGCAGAAATATCGCGAGGAGTTCTGATGAAGACTGGAATTTCGATATCACGAAAATATTCATGGGCTCTCCTGATGAGGGACCGCGTCAAATGAATGTTCAGGTTTCGCAGCTGGCGATCAGGTCGATCGCGCATTCTCAGCAGAGCCGGACGCAGGTCAAGTCCATCAAGTCCTGGTTGTGAGGTGAAGAGAAGCGATATCGGTGGGTGATGATTGCGAACAGTTGGAGGCTGGTCTGCTGGGATGCCGCCAGGGACAGCCCTGTGATTACCTTTTGGATTTGGCTTCTGAACTGGGCCTGATGACCTTTGAGTATCACAAAAGGATCGTCCAAGCTCGGCGTGAGTGCGAGAAAGACAATGGCGATTACAGCGATCAGCAGCGCGGCTGTTTGCAGGCAACGCATGACATTACCAGTTTACAGGCGATCACGTGGACAACGTAGTTGAAAGTCGAAGTCATTTCGGAGCACGACAGCCTTGACCGAGACAGTAGACGATTCCGACACCAAACTTTGCGTTGGCCTGGCTGAGATCGGCGAAATGAGTCTTCCACAATGAGATTCCGCCTCTCAGCTTCCACTTGGGACGATACAAATATTCAACGCCTCCGCCCAGGTCCCACGCCCACGCGGTTGAAGAGTCGCTGGAGATATCGGGTCCATTAACGTTTTTTACACTTATTTTTTGACGAGCGACTCCATAAAGCAATTGTCCAAAAGGCTCTAACTTGGGGTTGCGGAAGGCATAAGGAATAACGAAGCGGCCTCCGAACATGTAGTCTTGTTCGTTGGAGTTGGTCTTGATGGTGGTGACAGTGTTCGATCCCCAATACGGAGAGATCTCACCCACGAGCCTGACATACTTGTTCAACCCAAGCTCGGCTCCGCCTACGAAGCCGTTGGCGGGTCCCCCTCCGGTTTTGTGACTGAAGGCAACGCCGGCATCCAATAGACCTGCTTGCGCCGATGCGACAGTTGATATCAACAAAAAGGCGCATAACGCCGCTGAGAACCACGATTTCATAGTCACTCCTGGTGCCTGCTGGCAACAAGGAGTTGGAAGAACAGGTATCGAGCGAGTTTGTACGCCAGTATCCGACAAGAGACGCCAGAGACTTGGAAGCGAGTTGCCGAAAGGTTAGCTGCTCACTTCATCCACCCCGGAACAGGTTTGGAGATGCGCGGCAACGTTTAGGTTCGCCAATAAGTTCGCCAAGTCTTCGTCGCCTTTGTAATCCAAAGTACTTGACAGAGTGCTTGGCCGGGTAGATGATTACGTCCATGCAGCCTTGTCGCAAGCCGCGGCGCAGACGAACACGCGAGATCGGGTTCCAGGTCGAAGTCGAGCCACAGAATGTTGGCTCGAATGCTATCGACGTACGCGCGACGGCGTCAGATTCTCAGGCGCGAGCGCGAAGCGATGCGCGAGATCCGTTGGAACAGATCCGTTATATCCGGCAGACGATGGAATCGGCCGGGTCGTTCACTGCCGTGCCCGGCGTGGGACAGATCATCATCGGCGTGACTGCGTTGGGCGCGGCGTACTACGCGGCCCGGCAAGAAGCAGTCGCCCAGCAGTGGGTAGCGATCTGGCTGGTGGAATCGGTGATCGCCCTAGTGATAGCCGGTCTGGCAGTGGCGAGGAAAGCTCGGCTGGCGAACCAATCTTTGTTATCCGGCCCGGCGAGAAAATTTGCGCTGAGTTTTTTACCGCCGATGGCGGTGGGCGCGTTGCTGACGGTGCTGTTGTTCCGCGCGGGAATGATGTCGGCGATTCCGGCGATGTGGTTGCTGTTATACGGCACCGCCGTTGTGACCGGCGGTGCGTTCTCGGTTGGAATCGTGCCGGTGATGGGAATGTGTTTCCTGGCGCTGGGTACCATGGCGGTATTTACCCCGACGTCTCTGCAATGGTCCAACCTTTATATGGCGCTCGGTTTTGGCGGGCTGCACATGGTTTTCGGCGGGATCATCGCCCGCAAGCACGGAGGATAGTTTTGGCGAAACAAAGTACTTCAAAACGGGCAGGGTATGAGCCGAAGCCGCGGTCGCGGGATGGCGCGAGTTCTGCGAAGAGTCCGGTGCAGGGCGAGCCATCGCTGGACCTCGACCGGCTGATCCATGAGCGATTGCGGCTGGGAATCCTCAGCGCGCTAGCGGTGAATAGTTCGCTGACATTCAATGACTTGAAAAAGCTGTTGAATACAACGGACGGAAATCTGAGCGTTCATGCGCGCAAGTTGGAAGAAGCGGAATATGTTGCCTGCGAAAAATCATTCCAGGGACGGATGCCAAAGACAGAGTATCGGCTGACGGCAGCGGGCCGGCGCGCGTTGGAAAGATATCTGGATGAGATGGAAGCGTTGATCCAGAGCACGCGAAATTCGAGCGTGAAGAAGTAATTTTTTTTGCGCATTTGCTTTATGTCATAAAGCACTTCACGATTAGATTTGCAGATGATCATTGACCGGCGTGTCGTCCACAAAAGACCCTGTGCATCTAAAATGCCAGAACGATGCCGCGATGGGACCAATATGAGGTTTGGGCGATGAACAAAGGGAAATGGGAACTCATCGCCCATTTCAATGATCTCGACGTTGCGTCTGCGGTCTTCAAGAATCGGACGTATCGGCAAAGGCTGGTCCATGCGGTGTACGAAGACGGCAAAGTTTTAAAGAAAGACGTCATCGCGGAAGTTGGGAGCACGCGGGAAGAGCCTTAGAGGCGGTTTCTCGTTTCTGGTTTTTAGTTTCTCGTAAGGGCAAGAGCAAAAACCTAACCGGGGATAAAAGAAGGATTATTCCGATTTAAGGGCAAGAGCAAAAGCAAGAACGGCAACAATAAGAGGGCGACGAAGGTGGCAACGACGGCAACAGCACAACAGCAACTGAAGCAGTAGCCCACGCACTGCGCTGAAAGCCACGGCACAATCCGCCTTGATCTTTCTTTTATCCGCAGTTGGCTCGAAGGTTTTTTTCTCCTGCTGGCTTTTGCTTTTCTTTTGCCTTAACATCGACTCCACGTGGCGACCCCAAAAGACAAAAAAGAAAATCTGGAAAATGACCGGCTGGTCTCGGCGGTTGTTGTTGATGATGACGCTTCCTTCGAACTGAAGCTGCGGCCACGGCGATTGCAGGAGTTCATCGGGCAATCGAAAGTGAAGGAAAACCTGGCGGTGGCGATCGAGGCGGCGAAGTCGCGCGGCGAATCGCTTGATCATGTTCTTTTGTACGGACCGCCGGGATTGGGAAAGACCACTCTAGCCAGCATCATCGCCAACGAGATGGGAGTGGATTATCAGCAGACATCAGGGCCGGTGCTGCAGATCAAAGGCGACCTCACGGCGATCCTCACAAATATCCGCAGCAAACAAGTGATGTTTTTCGATGAAGTACACCGGTTGCAACCGGCGCTGGAGGAGATCCTCTATTCGGCGTTGGAGGATTACAAACTCGACATCATCATCGGGCAGGGTCCATCGGCGCGGACGCATACGATGGACATTCCCGAGTTCACATTCATCGCCGCGACAACGCGGGCGGGATTGGTTTCGGCGCCGTTGCGATCGCGATTCGGCATTGTCCTTCGGCTGGAGTTTTATACAACGGAGGATCTGAAGATCATTGTCGTGAGGTCGGCGGAAATCCTCGGAATTGAAATTGATGATGCCGGCGCGACGGAGATTGCCAGCCGGGCACGAGGGACACCGCGCATCGCCAATCGACTACTGCGCCGCGTGCGCGACTACGCGCAGGTGCGCGGTGAAGGCAAGATAGACCAGCCGACCGCACAGGCGGCGTTGGCGATGCTGGAAGTGGACAAGCACGGATTCGATGAAGTGGACCGCAAGCTATTGCTGGCGATCATCGAGAAGTATCAAGGTGGGCCGGTTGGATTGAATACGCTGGCGGCCGCGCTGGCGGAAGAGCCTGATGCTATCGAAGATATTTACGAGCCCTTCTTGATCCAAATCGGTTTTCTAAATCGCACTCCCCGCGGGCGGATGGCCACTCGACTCGCATACGACCACTTCGGGATTGTGCCTAACCGGAAGCAGAGCTCCCTGTTTTAGGCGGATGCCGCTCCTACGGAGCTAAGCATTTGTCTTTTATGAACTATAAACATATGACTCCTACGGAGCCATTTTGGGAGCGCTGGGTCTACCTCAGGGGCTAAAGCCCCAATCTTCATGCCCGCTTTCGGCACGGCTGAAGCCGTGCCCTCGCAAAACAACACCGGTTAATTCATATTCCGAGAGAAGCCGTGCCCTCGCAAAACAAAATCAATACTGCCATCAATCTACATCGGCGGCTAAAGCCGATTTATTTCTCATTGGCTTGCGGCACCCTTCGACTTCGCTCAGGGCAGGCTCAAAAACTGAAGCCGCGCCCTCTCAAAACAACACCAGTTGATTCATATTCCGCAGTGAAGCCGTGCGTTGACTGTCGTGCGGTGTTCAAGGTGAGTGAACGGCGGCTTTTAAGCGTTTCCATCCATAGTTTTTGGCGGAGATAGGCAGGATACTTTCTTACTAACGTTTTCTTCTCCACTGCGGTCTAAGGCGAGAAGAGAGATAGTTCCTGTTTTATTTGGTAACCCTTTTCGGACGAAACGGTATTCCCCTGAGACATCGAGGAAAAGAAGTGTCCGTGATGACTGCACGCCATATCGTTTTGTATTTTTTGTGGGCGATATTGCTTTGGTCGTCTGCTTCTATACCCGTTTCAGCAAAAGACAAGCCTGATGTTGTTAAATCGGCGATCGCGCGCCTTGCGTTGAGAGTGCCGCGCATTGAGCGCGCACCTACGCTGGAAGATTTCGCGGGGATGAAAGCGGACGCGTTCGCGGCGACGATGGCCCATGCGGAAAAATTCATCCAAAGCGATCCGGTGGATGGCAATCCTGCGAGCCAGGAGACGCGCGCCTATCTCGGCTATGACCAACAAAATCTTTATGTGGTTTTTGTGAGCATGGACAAGCAGCCCGGCCTGATCCGCGCCCATATGACACGGCGGGAAAACGCATTCGATGACGACTATGTCGAGATCACTCTCGATACTTTCAAAGACCAACGTCGTGGTTTCATCTTCTGGGCGAATCCCCTAGGGATCCAAGCGGAGGGCCTTTGGACGGAAGATAACGGCTCTGACTGGTCATGGGACACCGTTTGGAACACGAGCGCGAAGCGCACTGACGGTGGTTACTTGGTGATCATGGCCATTCCATTTCGCAGCTTGCGTTTTAGTCCGGCGGAATTGCAGCAGTGGGGAATCACACTGAGGCGCTGCATCCAGCGGAATAACGAGTCCGCATATTGGCCGCGAGTGTCCAGCAAGATCTCTGGTCGGCTCAATCAAGCCGGCGAACTCAATGGAATCGAAAAGATATCGCCGGGACGCAACATGCAGTTCATTCCGTATGGAATCGCGCGAAGTTATCGAGCGGTGGACAATCGCAATTTAGATCCGACGACCGGCGATGTGATGCCGGTGTACGGCGGCAAGCGATTGGGCGGAGACGTCGGCTTGGACGCGAAGATGGTGGTGAAAGACAGTCTGGTACTCGACGTCACCGCGAAACCGGACTTCAGCCAAGTGGAGTCTGATGAACCGCAGATCACGGTGAATCAGCGGTTCGAAGTTTTCTTTCCGGAGAAGCGTCCGTTCTTCCTGGAGAATTCCAGTTACTTCGATACTCCAATTAACCTGAATTTCACCCGGCGTATTGCGAATCCAGATTACGGGATCCGGCTCACGGGGAAAAAGGGGCATTACACGATCGGTACGTTGTTTGCCGATGATGCCGCACCAGGGAAAGAAGTGCCGCATGGCGATCCGGTGGATGCCAAGAAAGCTTACTTCGGAATGTTCCGGCTGAATCGTGACATATTTTCACGGTCAACGATCGGCATCATCTATACGGAGCGTAACTTCAGTTCAGGATTCAACCGCGTTGGCGGAATCGACGGCACATTCAAATGGAAGCAGAACTGGATCGCACAATTCCAAGGAGCGGTAAGTTCCACAAGATGGCTGGATGGCACTTATCACGCTGGCCCTTCACTATTGGGATACTTCGGCCGTGACGGTCGCAAGCTTAGTTTCAACACTCTATACATCAATAACGCTGCAGGCTTTGAGACGCAGACGGGGTTTTTTCGTAGGCAAGGGATCCAGCGGTTTAGTCACTACATAAATTATCGCTGGCGACCAGAGGGCAAACGACTGGTGTCGTTCGGACCCAATCTTTTTCAGTTGCAACTCTATGACAAGACCGGCAATCGTCTAGATTCTGATTTCAACCCAAGTTTCGATTTCAATTTCAAGCGCAATACATATGTAAGCAGTTTCTGGGACATTGCACGGACGAAACTGCGTCCACAGGACTATTCAAACTTACCTGGCGACCGGGATTATTCGAATAACGACGTTGGCATAGCCTTCGGCACACAGTACTGGAAGCAATTGAACCTTGACGTGACGATGTGGAACGGGCGTTCGGTAAATTATGACCCGCTTAGTACCGCCGTGCCCATCCCGGGACAATCTTCAAATGTGCGCGCAACGGTCATAGTCAAGCCAATGGACAAGTTGCAGATCACCAATTCCTATCTGCTTGCCAGATTACGCACGCTTTCGGGCGCAAGCATCTTTGACTCGCACACCATCCGGTCGAAGTGGAATTACCAATACAACCGAGAACTGTCATTCCGCGTGATTGCGCAATACAGCTCGGTGCTGGCAAATCCACTTTATGCAAATCCAGTATCGCTGGCGCCAGCGAAAGGGTTGAACGGCGATTTCCTGGTGACGTATCTGGTGCATCCGGGAACCGCCGTCTATCTGGGATACAACAGCAATCTGCAAAATCCTGATCCGACGTTCGTGAGCACGGGCAGTCCCGCGAGTGTCGCGCCGAACCGGTTTGTGAATGATGGGCGCGTGGCGTTCATCAAGGTCTCTTACCTCTTCCGCTACTAGAAGCGCCGCAACAATCCTTCTGATATGCTTTCTGGCCTCGGAGGAAATCGATGTCAAATTGCAAACAAGTTTTTATCGCGACGCTGGTTTTGGCGTTGTCGGTGGGTGCGTTCGCGCAGGATGCGAAGACTGCTGCTGCCCCGGCTAGCACAGGCAAGAGCGGCTATCACCAGGTAGCGAAGTGGGATGTGGGCGGCGAAGGCGGATGGGATTACCTGACGTTTGATCCGGCAGGCAAGCGCCTGTTCATTTCGCGCGGCACGCATGTAATGGTGCTGGATGGCGATTCAGGCAAAATTGCCGGCGACATCGCTGACACGGCTGGAGTACACGGAATCGCAATCGCGCAGGACCTCGGCAAAGGGTTCACCAGCAATGGCCGCGATAATTCGGTGACCATCTTCGATCTGAAGACGCTGAAGCCGATCGATAAAGTGAGTGTGACACCTGCAGTGAATCCCGACGCCATCATGTATGAGCCGAACACGAAACGCGTGTTCACGTTCAACGGCCGTAGCAAGGACGCAACGGTGATCGACGCAGTGACGGGCAAAGTCCTGGGCACGGTTGCGATCGGCGGAAAGCCGGAGTTCGCAGTGGCCGATGGCACGGGAACAGTTTTCGCCAACGACGAGGACAAGGCCGAAGTGGATGTGATCGACGCGAAGGCGATGACCATCAAATCGCGCTGGCCGCTGTCGACGGAAGCGCAGAAATGTGAATCGCCATCAGGACTGGCGCTGGACAACAAGAACCATCGACTGTTTGCCGTCTGCGGCAACAAGGTGATGGTGGTGATGAACGCGCAGAACGGCAAAGTGGTGAAGACGGTGCCGACCGGCGATGGCACGGATGCTGCGTCGTTCGATCCGGGCACGATGAATGTTTTCGCCTCGAATGGCGAGGGCACGATGACCGTTGTCCATGAAGACTCACCGGACGCTTACAGCTTGGTCGAGAATGTTCCGACCATGCCGCGAGCGAGGACGATGACGCTGGATCCGCAGACGCACAAGGCATACTTGGTGACGGCGCAGTTTGGTCCGGCACCGGCGGCGACGGCGGAAAATCCGCGGCCTCGGCCGGCGATGGTGCCCAATTCATTCACCGTGCTGGTGTACGGGAAGTAGGCAAAGGCAGTTTCTGGTTTCTGGTTCCCGCCCTAGCGCAGCTAGGGTGGGGCACCGGATGCCGGAATCAAAACAGGGCTGCAATGTCTTTTGGCAGCTCCTCTTTAATATCGTCCAAAGCGCGGGGATCAATGTGCTTGGCCAGTGCGCGCGTCACACCACGAACCAACTCCTCCATTCCTCCCTTGACCGCGAATGTGAACTGCTGGCTGATGGCCTCCAAGAATTCTTCACGATGGCATCTTCTTGGGTACGCTTTCCGGCTTCCACCCCTCAAAGTAAAACCCTCGCACTAGCATGGGCAACTGGGCGGCGAAATTTGCCGCTTCGGTCACCGGAAGCCGGTCGCGCAAGGCGTGTAAAACGGCGCGTAATCCTGCGTAAGCTTGTTTGCGACGGTCACCCCAGCCTAGTTCCTCGTCAATATCCTTCAGCAAACTATTGGTCTTTTGGATCGTCGTCTCAAATACATCAACCTCGGTGTGTGTTGTCATAGCGACATTCCCTCTTATGTTTTTGAGGAAGCCGGTCGGGCGGGGGTGTACTTGGCTGTGCTCAATAGCAGCGAACGCCGGCATTGTGCCCCGTAGAGAGGGCTGTATTCCCTTGCGGGACTCGGTATTTCGATGGCATCGCAGCCCGCCACTCCCGTGGCGGGCTAACCTATTCCGCTTTTCCAGGACTGAATTTGCTTGGCTTAAAAGAGTTTCGCGAATGCTGCGAAGCTCCGCTAGCTAAGCTGGAGGCACAAGCAACAGATGATGGCGATGCTGGAGTTGTTCCAGGGAGAGCAGATGTTGAAAATCTAATGTCAATTTGCGCGATTTAGTTTTTTCTTGCGGTTGGCAGCGATCAGCAGGGTGCGATCGCGAAGCTGCTCCAGTATCTCTAGCTTCTTACTGAAGCTGAGCTTTGCAAGATTCTTGCGCATTGCTTCTTTACTGCGCAAGACCCGTTCTGCGGGATGCCTCCCTCTTGGGAGGGTCGACATCCCGAGGTAATACCTTCTCCAGCTCTCTTCGGCAGGCGGCGTTTTCATCATGGGGTTGGGCGCCTGTTGATTGTAAAACACAGTCTCTTCGAATCACACAGTACGGTTCTTCGCTGCGCCCAGAGAGTCGACCTGCTGACGGGGCATTGCTAGGCGCAAGATCCTTCGCGCCAGAAAGAAGGCGCTCAGGATGACAGAATGAAATGGACATTGCGAGTGCAAGTAGTAATCGCATCGCCATAAGTCGAGCGGAAAAACAAGAGCAAAGCAAAAAAGACAAAGTCATTGTCCCTCCCTTTGCTTCGCTTCGGTGGGGATGAAGGTGTAAGCGCGGACATTTTGCAGAGCGATAGGGATCCTTCGCTTCGCTCAGGATGACAAAATAGCAAAGATGTTTGGAGTGGCTGCGTAGTTTAAAATCCAGACTAGATGCCTGTCAGTGTCCGTTCCTTTGCGAAGATCAATATCGGGTTGTACATTGGGCCGCCGGGGATGCGGGCGGATGAATTCCATGAACTGCGCACGGTTTATCAGACCATTGCGCTGCATGACACGATCAAGCTGTCATTGACGAATGGCAGCACTGGCATAGAGATCAAGTGCAAAGATCCGCGGGTGCCGCAGGATGAGTCGAACACCTGCTATCGGGTGGCCGAGCGAACGATGAAGGCCCTTAAGTCGCGGGGCAAGCTGACCATCACCATCGAGAAGCAGCTTCCGGTCAAAGGCGGGATGGGAGCGGCTTCGTCGAATGCGGTGGCGACGATGATCGGGATCGAGCGCCTGCTGAAGAAGCGGCTGGAGTCGGCTGACCGGTTGCGAATCGCCCAAGAGGTTGGGTCAGACCTGCCGCTGTTCTTGATCGGCGGGACGGTGCTGGGGATCGGTCGCGGGGAGCAGGTGTTTCCGTTACCGGATGTGCCGGCGTTGAATTTGGTGGTGGTGACGCCGGATTTTGGGGTGTCGACGCCGAAGGCATTTGCCGCGTGGGATGGGCTGTTCTCCAACGGGAATGGGCCCGCGTTGACGGTATCCGGGCAAACCAGTACACTAAATAGGTTCAGTTCTGAAGTTTATTCATGGCTGAACGGGACCAGTTTTTCCGCAGCATCATCCGGTGTTCCCGCACGAGGTGGGAACCGGGCCGAGGCACTGCTTCTCGACCTTGTCCGTACCGGGATTGAAAACGACTTCGAACGCGTTGTCTTTACTCAATTCCCAGAATTACGTGACATAAAGCGTGC
>JAOAPH010000118.1 GCA_025462835.1 Candidatus Angelobacter sp.
GACAACGTCGTGCGCAAGGGCGAGATCGTTGACGCCAATAGCGCCGATGCCAACGTCCAGGGCATGCGCAAGTTCAACGCTCTGCTCGCCGCCGAGCCGCGCGTCAGCGCGACTGAGATTCAGACCGTCGGCAGCAAGGGTTATGACGGGTTCGCCTACGCTGTGGTGCTGAAGTAAATCGCGCTAAGGCTGCCCCAAAACCTGTGCAACCAGGAGACCGCATCCAGCATCTTACCCCTGAGCAGAAGGTGGATTTGGCATGAGCAAGAGGCCAAATATCGCGATTGTCCCTAAACAAAGGGGTACGACCTTGGTCAAACGTACGCTTACCATTGGTAATCATTCGGCTGAACTTTACTCTGACAGCCGCACCAATCCTCCGCTCTATCACTACATTGTTACCCTCAAGGACTCCGCCGACATCATCGCCTGGGGACAGACCAGCTCCGCCGCAGAGGCCGAGCGCGGGGCGCTTGATTTCATCCATGGCCTAAGCGAGCAAGCAAAAGCCGGATAGGCGATGGCAGTTTCTACTTTCCCGTTTCTAGATCCCAGATCCCAGATCCTAGTTCCCAGATCCTAACTCCCAGATCCTAACTCCTCGTTCACTAGCGGAGAATTCTTCGTCCTTGCGGAGCTAGGACGGAACACCCGCAGGACATTCCACCTGATCTATGCTGAATAGCTCCTAGTCCGCATGAGGAGACGCGACGCCGGCCTTTGCATCAGGGGCCGTAGCGGCTTTTTTGAAATGGTAGAAATCGGCGATAGCGTCAATTTCGTGTTTGATCAGGGACTCGTTTTGCGATTCTATGGAAAACGTTATCCGGTTCTCTTTTCCTTGCGGATCGTCGGCGAGGTTAAAAAAATAATTCTCATGATTGAGCGCATCCGCAATGTATAAGGTATCTCCCCATTGGTTTAGCACGCCGTAAATAGGGGAGTAACTGGATGCCACCATGTAATAAGGGAACTGCGATGAGCGCAACTCCGGCAGCGTGGTTGCAAACAGTGATCTGCCGAACAATGCGTTCTTCGTTAAAGGCCGGTGTCCAAGCAGGTAATAGAGGCTCGGCGTGATGTCCGTAGCAAATGACGCGGCCTGCGGGTCCGTCACCAGGCCGCGCATACTTGCTGGCAGGTGGAAGATCATTGGTATCTTCAATACCTCGGGGAACAGCGATGCGACGTGACTGAAATTTCCGTGCTCATAAAATTCATCTCCGTGGTCTGAGGTGAGCACCACAATGCTGTTGTCGTAAATGCCTTTGGTCTTCAGATATTTGATAAAACCGCCAAAACAGTGGTCCAGCTTTTCCACTTCGAATGCCGTCCGTGGTTCAAATCCAGGATAGTCATGGGGCGGCCGTATTTGGCGCCGCTCAATCGAGACTTGATGAGTGTTCTGGGCCTGGGCGAAGACAAACAGCGGTGCATTCGAGCCGGTGCGGGAATCTAAATTGGATTCGACGTCAGACAGCGTTCTGCACAAGTCAAGTTCGTCCCATTCCTGGACGTTCTTGTTCAGATCTGTCACCTTAAACGCCGGATCATCTACTATTTTCATGACCAGATCGACCGCAACCCAGCTCTCGTAACCATCCACCTCAAGGAGCTTCTTCAGAGAGTTGATGGGGGTAAAAGAGGGGACGAATTGCTGGTGAAACTGCATGGTGCCGGTCCATATTGAGGGCTCAGCAAGCGCGGTCCCGCCATAGCGCGTAAAGGCCTTTGGGATGACGACATTCTCAGCGGCAAACGCCTCAATAGACGGAGTAAAACTCACGGCCTTGTTGTACGGGGACAGGTAATCTGGCCTGAGGCTGTCCACCACAAACAAGAAGATGTAAGGCCGTGGCTGGTTTGAGGGCTCCAGTCGATCGACCAACATCGTTTCCGGGGCGTAAGCCGCCACCGTATACGGCACATTCGTGTTTTCGGAAAGATACTCGTAGAACCTCTGACTCGACGCGTTTATGCGAGACCCACGGGCCAAGTCCCGCAATGAATGGAATGAGGAATCGCGTTTCAAGTATTCGGAAACGGCCTGATTCAGGTAACTTGTGGTCGCAATGTTTTTCAACGGCCAGGATCGAGTCACCACTGCGAACATCTGCAGTCCCAGGATTCCCAATATTAGAAGCGTGATTGTGGCTGGCACTGAAACGGCTTCAGACTGGCACAGCCGCTGAAAGATGTAGAAGGCCGCCACCCAAACGCTAAACACAGCCACCTTTTGGAAGAGGAAGTTCCAGTCCAGCGCTGGCACCATCCGCGTACACGCAAATGCGGCGACGGCGACGAAACAACAATAGAGAATTCCTTGTTGCCAGGCATTCCAGTTTCGCAACCAGCCTGTTGGATCTGGACGCCGGAATCGCACTCTAGCGGCTGCTAAATAGAACGAAAGCGTGGAAGAGAATGCCAGAGCATACAAGTTTGCCAACCATCCAGTGAACGTTAATGCCGGCAAAACAATCTGCCGCAAAAGTATGAATCCAAAAATCGCGAATGTAATGTGCAGACCCAGAAACCCGCGCCACTCCGGACGGCCGATCCATCCGGAGACTTTCATCGCGAGAGAGAGCACCACGAAAAACAGCATGAACAACGCAAGGTGAGCCAACGCACTGAGCGCGAGCGTTAATACCGCTCCCCATTTTGCTTGGAGATCGCCCACGAACAGAAGCTTCGCCGGGCCGAAACAGAAGTAGCAGGTTGTAACAAAGAGTGTCGCAAAAACCGCGGCCTTAAGAGACGGCCCCTGCACGGCTGACGAAATAGCTTTCTCTTCTGTGACTGAGGCAGTGTCTATCGTCGCCACCCAAACGAGCGAACCAAGAAGCAGGAAGCTCCAGCCCAGAGTCAAAGGACCAGGCACTGGATTCGATATGACCGAAAACCATTGCAGACAGAAAGCCATCAACAGTTGAAACGCGAAGAAGGCCGGCACGCTTGCTGACTTTCTGCCGCGGCCCCGATGCAGTGCCCAACTGATAATGAGAACGCCGGAAACGTAAAACACGGGATACCATCGAACAACGATGGGGATCCAGTTGAACATCGGGGAACGGACGATCCACTGGTTTGCGACAGCAATATTCGGCAACAACAGGTACAGCGAAGCTACCGCCAAGACTGCCAGAAAATAGACCCTTGCCAGCCATTGAAAACCCCGCTCTAAACCCTGCATCCTTCACCATCTTTCAGCTGAAAATTTATTTAGAGTACACGACGCTGACCGATGTTCAATGACCCTGCTGTACATGTCCCTTAGTCGGTCAGAGCCTCCATCTTTTCTTGGGAAGCAAGGATCGCGGACCTCACCCGATTTCCCTCCCGACCTATTATCGAACTGGTATATACTTCATCCCGTCCCCCAACAGGTCAGGAAGATGCGAACGCCCTTAACCGGGTGAGCCAAAGGTGTATTCTCTTCCCCTGCCTTTCGCACATATATAAGGAGCTTTTCTGATGTCGACCTCCTCCTCGGGAATCATGAACAAGTCAGGAGTCATGAACAAATCCGGAGTCTTTTCCGCAGCCGCCGTGGGCGTCGCGCCCGCCACCGACTCCGCCGCTCCTGATGCCTCGACATTGCCAGCTCCGGCCGAGCCGCAGCCGCTTCATTTTCTCCAGCGCATCAAGCTCTTCAGCGGACTCGACGTCAACGAATGCCAGGAAGTAGTCAAGCGCATGAAGCGCCGCGACTTCCCGCCTAACCAGATCATCGTCCGCGAAGGCGCGCCCGGCAGCTCGATGTTCTTCATCACCGCCGGACTGATCGAAGTGCGCAAGAAGGATCCAAACACCGGCATCGACTTCCTGCTCACCGAGATGGGTCCCGGACAAAACTTCGGCGAAATGTCATTGCTCACCGGCAAGCCGCGCACCGCCAGCGTCTCCGCGTTGCAGCCGACCACGTGCGCCGTCCTGGAGCAAAAAGATTTCCAGGAACTCTTCATGCAGTATCCCAAGATCGGCCTGGCGCTCACCACCATTCTTGCCGACCGCGTCGAACAAGCCTCGCAGCAAGTGGGCATCGAGTTCATCAACCTGAACAAGCTCTCCATCGACCCGCGCGTGCTCACGCTGCTGCCGCAACCTTTGATGATCCAGCATCGAGTCCTGCCAGTGGCCTTCATGAACAACCGGCTCACGCTGGCCATGACCAATCCCAACAACATCATTGCGCTGGACGACATCCGCCGCATCATCAAAGGCGTGATGATCGAACCCGTCGTCGTGACCGACGAAGACTTCCGCAAGTTCATGAACGGCACTTACGTGAAGCTCACGACCAAGGAAGACGATCCCGCAGCCAAAGCCGGCGTGGAATTAGTCGCCGCGCCCAAGCAATCCGCGGAGATGACCGTTGACCTCTTGCAATCCGACATCATCCGCGACCTGCAGATGACCGAGGACATGAACATCCAGACTACTTCCGACAACAAAGCCGAACTGATGAACGCCTCTGAAGACGCGCCCATCATTCGCCTGTCGAACTCGATCCTCGGACTCGCCATCAAGAAGGGCTCGTCAGACATCCACATTGAGCCGATGGAAAAAGACGTCCAAGTGCGCTTTCGCATCGACGGCGTGCTGCAAGTCGTCCAGAACCTGCCGAAGAAAGTTCAGCTCGGACTCATCTCTCGACTGAAGATCCTCAGCAAGCTCGACATCTCAGAAAAACGGCTTCCGCAAGACGGCCGCATCAGCGTGCAGATGGAAGGCAAGCCCATCGACTTCCGCGTCTCTTCCGTCCCGGCAAAGTGGGGCGAAAAGATTTGTATGCGTATCCTCGACAAATCCAACACCACGCTCGGCCTCGACAAAGTCATCAGCCATGAGCCGGTGCTGAAGCTTGTCCGCGAACTGGTCAGCCAGCCTTACGGCATCATGTACGTGACCGGGCCAACCGGCTCCGGCAAAACCACAACGCTCTACTCCGCGCTGGCGGAGATCAATGAGCCAGGCATCAACATCTCCACCGCTGAGGACCCGATCGAGTACGACCTCGCCGGAGTGGTCCAGATCCAGGCACACAAAGAGATCGGACTCGACTTCCCGCGCATCCTCCGCGCCTTCCTTCGCCAGGACCCTGACGTCATCCTCGTCGGCGAAACTCGCGACAAAGAAACCGCGCACATCGCCGTCGAAGCCGCGCTCA
>JAOAPH010000046.1 GCA_025462835.1 Candidatus Angelobacter sp.
TGCGCATCGAAGAGCGCGGCACTTTCTCTGATGGTTTTAAGACGAAAGTGTTGCCGCAGGCAATGGCAACCGGGAACATCCAGAGAGGCACCATGAAGGGGAAGTTGAATGGCGTGATGCCGACACAGACTCCGAGCGGCTTGCGGATGACGGAGGTGTCGACGCCATTGCTGATCTGCTCAAGGCCTTCGCCCATCATTAATGTAGGAGCGCCGCAGGCGAATTCGACGCATTCGAGCCCGCGCTGGAACGAACCCTTGGATTCTTCGAGAGTCTTGCCATTCTCCTCGGTAATCAGGGCGATCAGTTCTTCGGAATGTTTCTCAAGGAGGTCACGGAAGTGAAAGAGGATGCGGCTGCGCTGCAAGACCGGAGTCCGGCTCCAGCCGGGGAAGGCTGTTTGCGATGACGCAATGGCCGAATCGACCTCGGCAGTAGTGCAGTAGGGAATCAGCGCGGCAGGTTCACCGGTTGCGGGATTTAGCTGCTGATACAGCTTCCCATCGGAATCCTTTTGTTTTCCGTCAATGTAGATCTTGCAAATCTTCAGGTCGATGGCAATCTGTGTGCTGTTATGCATTTCCGGCTCCTTCTACAACCGTGGGACAAAAAGTTTACTCTTTCCAAGCGAGTTTGTAAGTGAAATTCAAGTAGAAAAGGCCGCCCGGGAAGGCAGCCTTTTGCTCAGAGAAGAACCATGCTAAGGGCTTTGCAGAAAGGTTACAGCAGAATGGGGAAATAATTCAGCAGGAGGGTACTAGGCCTTCGATGCAGGCGCTTTATTCACTGCGGCTTTTGGAGCGTTCGGCTTTGCTGTGCGCGCCTGCCGTGGCGAGAAGACCTCAATACGGTTTCGCCCGAGGTGCTTAGCGTTGTAGAGCGCCTTATCAGCAGCGGCGATGACCTCTTGCACGTCCTGGTTGGGGCGTGCGGGCTCGGAGAGGCCGATGCTTACCGTGACAGAAGTCTCCACAGCGGAAGAGTGCCGTCCGCGAGCGGCGGCAGTTCTCCGCTCAGGACGCTCCCGATTGCTGCGCGATGGCCCACGCGCGAAAAAAGTATCTTCCTCGATGGATTTGCGGACTTCCTCGGCGTAGTACTTGCAGTCCTCAAGACCCAATTCAGGAAAGACCAGGGCAAATTCTTCGCCGCCGCAGCGGTAAGCAGAGCCGCCAGCGCCGACCTTGGAGAGCGACGCCGCGACTTTTCGCAACACTTGGTCGCCGGTTTCGTGTCCGAAGGTGTCATTGAACTTTTTGAAGTGGTCCACATCAACGATGGCGATGCCGTAAACGGCACCCAAACCGGCAAGGGCTTCGTTGAAAGCGCGACGGCCGGGAAGTCCGGTGAGCTCGTCATGGTAGGCGATCCAATGCGAGCGCTCGATGACGCAAATGCCGATCACGAGTCCCGAAAGTGCGATGTAGGCCTCGGCGAGGCCGAGATTGCGCAGGCCGGCGGAGATCGCGACCAACGCCCAAACCAGCCCGGCGCCAACGGCTTCGGAAAAAAGCAGGAAACGCATCAATAGCAAAATGACGCTGAGAGCGAAGATCAGCTCCAGCGGGCCAATGCTTGCGAAGGGAAGAATGAATTGCTTGGTCGCGACGCTGCCGAGCATCGCCGGATCCCAGCGGGAGAAAGCGGTGAAGCTGGTCCATTGCACTGCCATGAATCCGGCCCACCACATGACTGCTTGCCAGTCAAAGAAGACGTCCTCAACGAGAAGAAGCAGAGCGAAGTCGCAGGCCAACAAAGTGGTCGCGCAGCGGCTCACAAACGGATCGCTGGAGCTGAACTGAATGAACGCGAAATATGAGGCCAGTGAAAGTCCGGCGAGGAACCCGCGTAATGAGTGCAGCCGGGCCGCAAGCAGGGTGCATCCGGCCAGAATGAGGACAGCCAGCAAGCGCGCGCTTTGTTGATATTGGGCAAGCGATGGCGCGAAATTGAGCGCCGCCATGCCAATAATCACCAGCAGCCCATTGGGAAAAATGAGCTGTCGAAGGGCAGACTGTGGTCGATTGCGCACTTACCCGTGAGCATATCGCAGGCGCATCGACAGGGGTGAGTAACTGCGCGGGTTCGTGCCGCTATTCCTTGCTATAGCTGATTTCCATGTGGCGCACGCCAAAACAGGCGGTTGTCAGCACGAAGGCGACCAGGAACAACAATCCGGAAACTGCGATGACCGAACGGACCGGATCGGCAACGACGGTGAACAGCGCGAGGAGGCCACGCGGAGCAATTTCAACGGGCGCAAGATTCTTCAGGTAGAAAGTAATACTGAGTTTTTGCAGCAGGCTGGGCAGGACTCCGCTAATGGCTTCCCATCCGAACAGAATTCCCCCGGGAATGATTGGATTGCGGAATATCAGGCTCAAGCCGAGAAACACCGCTCCGTAACCCAGGCAAGCGAGCACGGTAATTAACAGGTAAGCGCCTAAGTGTCCAAGTCCTGGGCCATCGAAGACAAATTTTTGACCGCGTGGGCCAAAGTGGCTGTACATGAACATGAATGAGAGGGAGACGCCGGCACAAAAGACGACAGATGTGGTGATGGCTCCAGCCAAATATTTGCCAATGACCATGATCTCCCGCCGCATTGGCGCGAGGAAGTAATAATGCAAACTGCGCTGGACGACCTCTCCTCGAAGCAGCCATGTAAAGATCCCGAGGCATCCGAAGAAGATGCCAAATCGCAAATAGAAAACCTGTACGATCCCGGCCAAAATCTCGGTGTCCTGCTCGATGCTGCAACGACGTCCGCCTGGACTCTCAAGCGCGTGGAGAAAAACTATTACCGCTGGAGCAAACGCCAGGAAATATATCCACATCGCGCGGCGGGTGAAGAAATTGCGTGACAGTTCGATCTTGATGACGCTGAGAAGCTGTCGTTTGCGCATCTGCCAATCTGCGGCCGGGGGCGCAATCAGGCCTGGTGTGACCTGCGTTGTCATATCGAGCCTCCGTCAGAACCGATCAGATATTGATAGACAGAGTTCACGTCGTCATCGGCGGGTGCAACCGCTTCCAATTCAACTTCTCCGTTGCGAACGATCTGGTTCAGCAGGAGATAAAAGTTCTCGACATCGCGGGTGCGCACGAGCAGTCCCTTTCCGTCGCTGTGAATCTTCGCTTCCACGGCGTGATCCATCGCGAAAATGCGCGAGGCCAGAGTTGCTGGGCTGGTGCAGCGGACCATGATCTGCATCGGGTGCTCGGTCACGTCGCTGCGCACGCTGTGGATCGCACCTTCTGCGACGACGTATCCACTGCTTAGAAGAA
>JAOAPH010000025.1 GCA_025462835.1 Candidatus Angelobacter sp.
CTGGGCGCTGCCCTGGTTGTCGCCTACATGGTCTGGATGGGGATGCAATGAACACCTTCGACAAACTCGCTCTGACCGTAGTCACATTCCTGCCTGCTGTTGCAGCGCTGGCGTTGATGTTTTTCCCCAGAGGCACCGAGTACACAGACGAGCACGGCCACGCTCATTTTTCGTCGGACGGCACGATCAAATGGATCGTCCTCGGCGTCTCGATTCTGGCGTTTATCTTCTCGCTGCACTTGCCCGCGAATTTTGACTACACACAAGCTGGATTCCAGCCGAAGTTCGATACCAACGTCCAATGGATAACAACACCGAACATCCACTATCACCTCGGTGTCGATGGCATTTCTATGTGGCTGGTAATCCTAACCACTTTCCTTGTACCTCTTTCGATTCTGATCCAGTGGGATTCTATTCACGGCCGCGTCAAAGAGTTCATGGTTCTCCTGCTGGTGCTGGAGACCGCGATGATCGGCGTCTTCCTCGCCCTGGACATGTTCCTCTTTTATGTTTTCTGGGAAGCCACGCTCATCCCCATGGCGCTGCTCATCGGCATCTACGGCCACGAACGCCGAATCTACGCGGCAGTCAAATTCTTTCTGTACACGATGCTCGCCTCTGTTTTCATGCTGGGCGCGATCATCTGGCTCTACTTGAAGATCGGTTCGTTCGACTACACCGCCATCCAGAACGCGCTTCTCGGCGGACAGATTCCCGGCATCGCTGCCGCTGCGCCCTGGCTCTTTTTAGGATTCTTCGTCGCATTCGCGGTAAAGGTTCCGCTCTTCCCTTTCCACACATGGCTGCCTGATGCGCACGTGGAAGCGCCCACTGCGGGTTCAGTCCTGCTCGCCGGTGTGCTGCTGAAGATGGGAACGTACGGCTTGATGCGTTTCAACGTCGCGCTCTTTCCCGAGCAGGCGCGAATTCAGTCACCTTGGATCATCGCTCTGGCCATCATCGGGATCATCTATGGCGCGCTGGTCGCGCTGGTGCAGCCGAACCTGAAAAAGCTGGTTGCATATTCATCCGTCAGCCACTTGGGATTCGTTGTGCTGGGAATCTTCAGCTTCACTGTCGCCGGGGCCGACGGCGCCGTTTACCAGATGCTGAACCACGGCATCTCTACCGGCGCGCTCTTCATGCTCGCAGGCATGCTTTACGATCGCCGACATACGTATGAGATCAAGCAATTCGGCGGACTGGCCACTCCGATGCCCGTCTACGCCATGCTCTTCCTGGTGATCACGTTGTCGTCCATCGGACTTCCGCTCACGAACGGCTTCGTCGGCGAGTTCCTGGTTCTCAGCGGCGCTTTCCAGGCCAAAGCCATCTACGGATTGCTCGCCACCACGGGAGTGATTTGGAGCGCGGGATACATGCTGTGGCTCTATCAGCGCACGTTTTACGGAGAGATCAAACTGCCGGTCAACCGCAACCTTCGCGACATCAATGCACGGGAACGCCTTGCGCTGTTTCCGCTAGTCGCTCTCGCCCTCATCATGGGGCTCTTCTCGCCGTACTGGATGAAGGCGATCGACGCTTCGTCCTTGCGGGTGATTCAAGCGCGTGAACAGATCAGCCAGCCGGTCGTGGCAGTTACAGCTACTGAGAACATTCGATGATTCTGAACGAACAACTAAAATACATAACGATTTTGCCGGAAATAATCCTGACCGTCGTGGGCATGTTGATCATGGTCCTCGACCCGCTGCTGCCGCCATCGGACAGCCGCAAGCCGATCGGCTGGATGGCATTTGCCGGCACACTGGCCGCACTGGCAGCCACCTTCTATCAGGCATTGCATGCGACAGGCGGCAGCGGATTCTTCGGCATGGTCCGCATGGACGCATTCAGCGTTTTCTTCCACGTGGTCGTGATCCTCATCTCCGCGCTGGCAGTGCTTTCCTCCCTTGATTATCTGGAAGCGCAAAACATTCGCAGCGGCGAATACTATGGGTTGATTCTCTTCGGCACCGTCGGCATGGGGCTGCTCTCCTCCGCGATGGAGCTGGTTATGCTCTTCATCGCCCTGGAGATCTCGTCCATTTCCACTTACATCCTCGCCGGCTACCGACGCCGCGTTGCTGCCAGCGCTGAATCATCCATCAAATATTTTCTGCTCGGTTCATTTGCTACCGCTTTCTTTCTCTACGGCGTCGCTCTGATCTACGGAGCCACTGGCACCACCAACATCGCGGCAATCTCCCAATCGTTGCGCGCCGGACACATCTCCAGCCTCGCCTATCTCGCACTCGTTTTGATGTTCGTCGGTATGGGATTCAAGGTTGCAGCCGCGCCCTTCCACGTTTGGACCCCCGACGTTTACGAAGGCGCTCCGGCTCCCGTAGTCGCTTTGATGTCGACCGGACCGAAGGCTGCGGCCTTCGCGCTAATGTTGCGTGTCTTGTTCGGATCTTTCGGCGAACTCAGTCAATGGTGGCTGCCGCTGATCTGGATATCCGCCGCGCTTTCGATGACCATCGGCAATCTCGGGGCGCTGATGCAGAACAACGTTAAGCGCATGCTGGCCTATAGCTCCATCGCCCACGCTGGATACCTGTTGGTCGCATTCGCTGCGCGACAGGAGATGGGCATTACGGCCGCGATCTTTTACGCCGCTTCGTACGCCGCTATGAATTTGGGAGCTTTCGTCGTGGTCAGCCATTTCGCCAGCCGCGGTGAGCGCTATGTCTCCGTTGACGATTATGCCGGGCTCGGACGCCGTTCTCCCGTCCTCGCCGCCACGCTGACGATCTTTATGCTCTCGCTGATCGGCATCCCGCTTACCGGCGGCTTCTTCGCTAAGTTTTACGTCTTCAGCGCCGCACTCAAAGCCGATCTGGTTTGGCTCACCATCATCGGACTGGTCAACAGCGCCGTGGCCGCCTATTACTATCTTCGCCTGATCGTCGTGATGTACATGAAGGATGGCGACGACTCAGTTCAGCTCACTCCCGTGCCGTTTGCAGTCGCCGCCGCGCTATTGATCGCTGCCGGCCTCACGATCTATCTCGGGATCATGCCGGGCAGGGTCCTCGAATACGCTACGCGTAGCGCTCAAGACCTGATGCGGTAAATATTTGCGGGTGCCCCACCCTTGTCGCAAAGCGACAGGGGTGGGATTCATCACTCGATTGCCACGGTTACGTCACGTCTGGAAAAAACCATCGCTGCCATCGCCCACAGCAACACGATCTCACTGATTGCAATCGGCACGAAATGCCACGAGCCCGGCCAACCTCGCTCGTAGGAATAATTCAGTATCTGTCGCAAGACATAATTAACGGGAACTATCTGCGTGGCGACTGCGCCAAGTGTTCGCTCCAACAGCGCCGGCACGCCGAGCACAAAACTCGTGCAGATGGCCGCGAAAGCCGGATGGAGAAATGTCCCAAAGAACAACGCGACTGAACCGGCCAGTATGGATGCAACCCATGCGGCGGCCACCGTCGGCCAAAGCCGCGCGTGAATTCCTACTCTGTACATGATCATGGTGTGCACAAGGCCCATGGTTCCCATGTATATCGACGTCAAAAGCGCGTTGCCCAGCATCAGTCCGGCAATGTACTCGCCGCGATAGATTCCCTTCGACAACACCGCCAGTATCCGGCGCGACTTGCGCTCGCCGTGCACACTGGAGATTGCCACCAGCAAGCCGTAAACGATTCCGTACAACGCCTGCTGCTGGAAGAGCGCTTGATATTCTGCCGCACCGTTCGGTCCCGTGAACAAGCCGAACAGCGCAACAAATCCGAAAAGCCAAAGAAGAAATACGAGGAGAACGATCCTCTGCTCGCGGACAAAATTCACGGCAATCAGCCATATCGCTTTCATCCGGCGGCCCCCTGCTTGTCTTCGTGATCGCCTGCCGGATTCTCCGTCGATGTCATCGACAAAAATACATCCTCCAGCGACCGCTTGACCGGAGCCACGCTGATCACTTGGCCGCCTTTGTTCCAAATCTCCTCGATCCAACGCCGTTGCTCTGCCGCCGGCACCACAAATCGGACGATCCCGTCCGAGGCGATCTTTCCTCCCTGCAAGGCGTCTTTCACGCCGCGCGTAGCGATCTCGAATTCATCCTTCGATTCGAGCAACTCCGGCACTGTCCCCAAGCGCACCAGCTTGCCGCGATGAATGATGCCGATCCGGTCACAGATCAATTCAATCTCCGACAGTAGATGCGAACTGAGGAACACGGTCTTGCCCGCAGCTTTCGTCCGCAACAGGATTTCGCGCACAGTAACCCGCGCCGAAGGATCCAGCGCCGAGGTCGGCTCATCCAATATCAGCAGTTCGGGATCGTTCACTAAGGCCTGTGCCAGGCCGACCTTCTGCAACATCCCGCGTGAAAACTTCGCCACTGGCTTATTGCCAACATCTTTCAGGTCAAGGACTTCCATCAGGTCTTTAACCCTTTGCCTGAGCACGGGGTCGCTTACGCCATTCAATTCGCCATAAAAGCGAATCAACTTCTCTGCGGAACGGTGGTAGAAGGAAACATTCTCCGCCAGGAACCCGATACGCCTGCGGGTGCGCGCGTGCCCGAACGGCTTGCCCAGCATGGTCCCGCGACCGCCCGACGCGAACATCAGCCCCAACGCGATGTGGATTGCCGTGGTCTTACCTGCTCCGTTGGGGCCAAGAAATCCAAATATCTCTCCTTGCTTCACATCCAGCGAGAACCCATCCAACGCGAGAAACGACTTCCGCCGGAATGCCGAACGGTATTCCTTGGAAATGCTCGCGAAGCTCAAGACAGAATCCATGTGAGGACATTGTAATTTGCTTTGAAACAGCACGGCACGCGCTGCCTTAAACAGCATGGACTCACGCTCTCGGGGCTGCCGCTTTTACCGAGCACGACTAGCCAATACACGGCGGGGTGCCCCACGTTCGCGAAGCTAACGTGGGGAATTCAACTGGGAGTACTAAATGCTTTGACGCACATTTCTACGGCAGCCGCTTTGAAAGGCACGGCTTCCGGAAAGACCAGTCTTGGGTGGCGCAGGCCTTCAGGCCTGCATTAAAGCCGGCTAACAGATCCGGCTTTAGCCGCTGAGGTGGTGAGGAGCACAGCCGCTGACGCGCGATGCATTCGACTCCCGCTTTAAAAGGGCACGGCGCACATTCCCATCGCTGCCGCTTTGACAGGGCACGGCTTTAGCCGCCGAGGTGGTCTCTTAGCAATAAAAAACCCCCGCCGGAAGCGGAGGTTTTGATAGCCAAGTCCTTCGAGGAGCTATTTCGCGAAGATGATGACCAGGGTGTACAGCGCCAACGACTCGATCAGCGCCAACCCAAGGATCAGTGCGAACTGGATTCCAGCGCGGGCGCCGGGGTTACGGGCCAATGCTTCAGTGGCTGCGGCAGTCGCCTTGCCCTGCCCAAGAGCGCAGAGGCCGGAAGCGATGGCCATCGCCAGAGCATAGCCAAACGGGAAAGGATTTGTGGTTGCAGGGGCATTGCCCTGCGCAAACGCCGGTGTAGCCAGGAACATCACAGCCACAACGACGATCATCAAGACGGAAAATTTACGCATTGTTTCTCCTTATATTGCTGCCAGTCGGTGGTTGACGCTACCGTACAAACGCCCTCACACTCGCAGCTCTCTCTGACTTCAACTTAAAAGTGAAGCCAAAACTTTCTGACTACTGACTACTAGCTACTGACTACTGTCTCTAGTGTTCTTCTGCAACGGCACCGGCAAGATACACGGTGGCCAGCAGAACAAAAATGTAAGCCTGCAACATGGAAACACCAACGTGCAGCATTAAGAAAATGACGGGAACGCCGATCGGGATCAATGAGAAGAAGACCAGCGTCACCATGTCCCC
>JAOAPH010000029.1 GCA_025462835.1 Candidatus Angelobacter sp.
TAAAACACCCGCCCTGATTGCCGAGGCGGGATTTCTTTTTTGGAAACCTCCTGGTGCATGCCAAAACAAGGAGCATGCATCGCATGAAAAGCTACCATCCGGAATTACCCATCCCATTCGACACTGATTGGCACCACCAACTCGGCACCAAGCTGGCGGTCTTCCCGCGTAATATCTGTTTTCGCAACGGCCCATTACAGCTGGATTACTGGCCTGACCTGACTACCTTCACTGAAGATTTCGAGAGCCGGCAAATGATGTACTATCCGCCGAGTGCGCACAGTTTTTCCATCTGCGTGTTCTTCAACAAGCAAAGCGGAACATGGGAAACGGTGAAGTATTGCGACGATGTCGTCTTCCAGCACTCGACCGGAGATACATTCGAATCAGTGATGCTGCGGACTGTGGAGAGCGGTCTCTGCGCCAGCGAAGCTTAGTGTGCTGGCTGTTTGAAACTCCTCCTGAAATAGAAAAGGCCTGCACGAGCAACTCGTGCAGGCCTTTTCGTTCAAGTGCTAGAAAGTGAACCTCACTGCGAGTTGTGCCTGGCGGGGATCTCCAGCCCCGTTGCGCAGGAATCCGTCGAAGTTGAACAACGCCGGACTCGCAAGCGAGTTCACGTTGTTCGCACTGTTAAAGGTATTGAACATTTCAAAGGTCGGAACTAGCGCGTAGCGATCTCCAAAATGGAAAGGACGTGAGAGGCGCCAATCCACAGAAGAATACGCGTTGTCTTTGCGGAGGTGATTACGACCGCAATCGACACCATTCACTACCCGCGTATTGGAGTTTGTAGAACTGCAGGCCGCTCCGGTTGGAACCAAGGTGAAATTATCCGTGATCGGCTGTGCTGAATGGATTTGCATGCGGAGATTGGCTTCGAATCCTGCCGGCAGTTTGTTCGCGGAAACGTAGAAGTTGAACTTGTGGCGGATGTCACGGTCAGACGGAGCATAGTCTTTGCTGAAATCAAACCGGTTGAAATAGCGGAATGTGAACGGATCGCGTTCGTTGGAGTCATCGTCGTAATCCGTTGAATAGACGTAGTTGGCTTCCGCTTGGAATCCATGGCTGTATTTCTTGCGCATCCCCACGGTCAATCCTCGATAGAGTGATTTCGCGCTGCTCTGTGTGTTGGTAATGCTGCCCAAATTGGCGAATGGCGCAGCTCCAGAGTAGTTGACAGTATCGCCATTGACCGGAAGGCTAGTGGCTCCGGTGGTAGTGTTGGCATCAACGAATCGGGTCAGATAAACAGACTTGTTCCAGGTGAAGTCTGCATACGCCGCCCAGTTGGGAGCAAGCTCTTGTTCGAAGGCCACGTTGGTCGCATAGATCCGCGGATTTCTGTAGTTTCGATCGAATACAGTTACACCGGTTCCAGCCGGGAAAGTGCCGGCCGGGACCGCAGGAGGAACTATCACATTGGGCCATGTCGGCGGAGGGCCGCCGGCTGTATTGAAGAAAGTCCCGGCTGCAATCGATTGTTGTTGGACACCATTGGTTGTGAGTGCACCCACTTGGGTCAGCATGTTCTGGGTTGCGTTATAGATGCCCCAGCTCGCACGCAGTACTGATTTCTGTTTGTTTGCGATGTCCCAAGCAAATCCGATGCGCGGCTGGATCATTTTCTTATCGCTTGGGAGAGTCCCATTCGATGGAAACAGCGGATTGTTCAGGTTCGACGCATAGGCTGTCTTGGATGGATCGACAAAAGGATCCGGGAAGATCTGCGCTTCCCAACGCAGCCCTAGATTCAAAGTGAAGTCACGACGGATCTGCCACTTGTCTTGAATGAACAATGCAAAGTTTTCATTGTTAAAAGCGGAAGCACCCGCAGCATCCGTGGTCGGGCCGCTGTTAGCTGCATGCTGGAGATAAAGCAAGAGTGGGCCGCCGCTGACACTGGAACCAGGGCAGACACCTGCACCTAGATTCGAAAACGTTCCGTTTGCACACTCAACCGTGCTGGGGCCGGTCCCAGGAGCGCCGGAGGTATTTGCATAATGCAGGAATCCCGTGACTGAGTCGAACAGGTAACGTCCGGTGAAGAACCCGCGGAAGACCTGCGAGTTATTGCTGTGCAGCCAATCGCCACCGAATTTCACGGAATGCTTTCCTGAGACGATAGAGTAGTTGTCTCTGAGTTGCGTACGCCAGAATGTTTCATCCACTCCCGGCTGCAAGAAGAATGGATTGCCGAAGCGGAAGGTTGGGCCAAAACCCATAGCGGTGTCGGCAGGTAGCTTGGATTGCGTCGCCGCGCGCGGGCGATCTTCACGGTTATAGCTGAAGTGCGCTTCATTCAGCTGTTGACCGGAAACCGTGGTGAACAAATTGACGTTATAGGCCTGGATCTTGGAAGGACCTTCCGTGCCGTTGGCGGAATCGCCGTAAGTCGGGACGTCGAAAGTCTGCTGGTCGTTTTTCGAGTAGTCGTAGTTGAACGAAGCACTCAGCTTGTTCGCTGCGTTAAGGTTCCAATCGTATTTCGCCAGAGCGGCGGAGTTTCGAATGGGGTGAGTTACAGGCAGACCCTCAGCCTGGCCCAATCTGCTTTGGAAAAAGTTGACCAACGTCAAACGTTGGCAATCCGCATTGCCCGCAATCAGCGCATCATTGGTCGGTGAAACTGGAGCTGTAACCGGGCACGCTGTAGTACCTTGCTGAGCGCTCAAGTTTGCGCGTGTCAAGTTGCCGATGATCTGCTCGAACGCACCGAAAAAGAACATCTTATCCTTGATGATCGGGCCGCCCACCGTTCCACCAAACTGCTCACGATGGAATCCCGTCAAGGGCTCACCGGTGGAAGTGGCGGAACTAAGTGCCTCGAGTCTTTGGAAATGGAAGAGGCTGCCGTGAAGGTCGTTAGTTCCAGACTTGGTGATGACGTTGATCACACCGCCCGCAGTGCGCCCGAACTCAGCGCTGGCGCTGTTAGCGATGACCTGGAATTCCTGGACAGCGTCAAGAGTTATGTCGACCGCAGCGCGTTGTCCGCCAAGTTGTTCGGCGAAGAATCCATTGTTGTAGTCGCCGCCGTCGAGGCTGACGTTGTTGAAGATGCCGCGCTGACCGGCGAAATTGATCTCATCGCCATCCGGACCTTGTGTGATGCTGACGCCGGGCGTGAGCGTGAGCAAGTCTTCAAACTTGCGGCCGAGCACGGGAATGTTTTCCACCGTCCGCGCGTTGAGCGATGTGCTGGATTCCGTTTTCGCAACATCCACGGCAGGCGTGCCTGTCACGGTGACTATTTCAGAGGTTCCGGATATCTTCATTCCGAAATTCAAAGAGACGGCCTGTCCTACGTTGAGCTCAATGTTTTCCTGCACCAGCGTGGCGAAGCCGCTTTTCGTTGCTTTGACTTTGTAATTACCGGGAGTCAAACCAAGGAATACGAATCGTCCGTCGCCCTGTGTGTTAACTGTTCGGGTGGAGTTAGTCTTAAGTTCTTTCGCTTCGACAGTGGCTCCCGAAACGACTGCGCCGGTTGGATCAACAACAGTGCCTTGGATTACGCCGGTTGTGATTTGTGTCTGACCGAAACTGAAACTGGACAGGCAAAAGAGAATGATAAGGAAGAGGGAATGCTTAACTTTGCTCATTGTTAGCCTCCGATGGCAACCTACAATTTTTATGGACATTGGAGTCTTTTCGAACACCACTATCCGAGCTGCAACTATTTGGGGCTGTTGTTGTGGCTATCAGGTACTATGCTGCGGGATTATACGATGCGAAACAAAGATTTCATTTTAAAAAGACGCGATATATGAAAAACGGAATAAGCGTGGCGAGGGAGGATGTCAATTGGAAAATGCTAAGAATCAAATCGAAGAGATTGTGAACCGCGAAACCCGCGCATGGGACACAAAAGATGTCGCGCTTTTGATGACGATCTTTCATCCTGACATGGTCTGGCCGTTCCCTCGAACGGCACAATCGCATGATCTGATGGATTGGGTAAAGGGCGATATGACTACGACCGTTGGAAAAGCGGTTGGCAGCAGCTCTTCGATACCCACGACTTGCTCAACAACCACCGACAAATAAGAAAAATTGAAGTGTCAGCGGAAGGCGATGGCGCGTTCGCCGTAGTCGATATCGACACGCTTTGGCGTGACCGGCAGGGAAACAACAATCATTGGAAGGGAAGAGTGTGCAAGGTGTACACGAAGCTGAATGATGAATGGAAACTCATCATGCACACTGGTGTCTTGGAATATTAGGCTGTCTCGTCGTTGTCCTCAGCCTTCTTGAAGCCATATGGACAATGGCGGCAACCGCTCTGGCAGCAGTGTCCGCGCTTCAAAAGATATGCGGCGGTGAAAACCATGTAAGGGCCGTCCCAGTAGTAGTCTGTGCCTTCGACGAGTTGGGAAGGTGTGGACATAACTATGGCCGGATCTCGATGGGAGTGCCGTTAGGAACGAGGCGCCATATCTCCTCTATCTCGGCATTCGTGACGGCGATACAGCCGAGGGTCCAATCGTGTGTGCGATGTGCTGCTCCTAGCCACGCATAAGCTTTTGGCAATCCATGGATCATGATATCGCCGCCAGCGGAGACGTGATGCGCATTTGCGTTAGCGATGTCTTGCGCGTTCGGATAAGAGACGTGGAGCGAAAGATGGTAAGTGCTTTGCGCGTTGCGTGAGTCGATGACGTATTTTCCCTCGGGCGTTTTGTTGTCGCCTTGCTGCGACTTAGCCCCCTCCGGCTGGCTTCCCAATGCGACTTTGTAAGTTTTGAACGGCTTGCCACCTCTTAACAGTTGCAAAGTACGTTCTTTTTTTAGGAGGAGCACACTCTCTGCTTTCAGTTCTGGTTTCTCGCTGGCAAATGAAACGGTGGTGAAGAAAATCACCGCGGCGAACAGGGCCTTCCTCATCCATGCGCCTCAAGCGTAGTCACTTCTTCGGCAGCGTTGACGGAAATTCCGTTGCGGAACGTAACCTTCTTACCGGAGATGGCGGGTACGCGATCACCAGGCACGAGAATGCCAACTAAATTCAACGGATCGGCAGCTGCGACAGTCATTGGCAGCGCTTCAGACGAAGTGGAAAGTCCAAGGTTGCGCATCGCGCGCAGTGAATCAACCGCTTCGGGCAGCGCAAACTGTTCTCCGTGGAAACCATTCACGAACCGTCCGCCGCGCACTTCGCCCCGGTCTTCCAGCCTGCGGAAGGTGATCAGCAGTTCACGCCATTTCGGCAAGATGGATTCTCGGACCAGCAGTTCACGGAAGGCCACGCCATAGCGATCCAGCAACATACGACACGTTGCCTCAAGCATCTTGCTTTGATCAACTGCGTGATGCGGATGCAGTAGCGACCATCTTCCGGCGCTGTGGCGCGGGCGCGTGGTCTTGCCACGGCCTTGTCCGGTGCGGCGCTTCGGATCGATCAGCGCGCGGAGATTGTCGAACCCATCGGCAGTGACCAGGCCTGCGGCAACCAATTCCCAGAGCGCGGCCTCGACTTCAGACTTCAAAAGATTAACTCCGCGAACGATATCGGCGAAGAACGACGCTCCGCGCGTGCGCAGATATTCAAGCACTAGTTTGGCCGACGGCCCCAGCCCATTGGTGAAAGTCGATTCCGCCGAAGCCTCACCTCGCTTTGAGGTCATCCAGTCGGCTTCGTCGCGAACAAAGAAAGTGATGGGCGCAACGCTGGTGGGAACTATGCGCCGAGTTCCTGTCGCGGAGGTATCGAGCGTTGCTGGATGCGGCGACAACCTTCCCCATCCGACTGCGCCAGTGAGGCAAAGATTATCCAGAGCATCAGGGTCGTAGTTTTGAACGCGACGCGCAAGGATCTGACGCTCCCAAGCATTGGCGGGAATCTCAAATCCCTGCATCTGCTTGATCACGTGCAACAGGCCTCGTTCTCCAATGAGCTGAGTTCCCGGGGCAATGTGCTGCCATCGCGTGAGCCAGTTCATGAACGTGGACGCGGGCACGGCTTCAACCTGCTTGCGCAACGCGCCAAGTGTCAGGCGATGAATCCGGGCAAGCAGGCGGCGGTCACACCATTGGAGTTCCTCGTTTTTCTGTCCAATATCTTGTTCATTCTCAAACTTCCCGCGAAGGATGGATCCTGTCGATTCCAGCCGCAGCAGCGCTTTGTTGATCTCGCTCGCGGGGATGTGAAGCGTTTCGCTCAGCCGCGATGCGGTGATTGGTCCAGCGTGCATCATCCATCCCGTGATCATGGAGAAGAGAGCGTCATCATAAGAAGGCGCCGATTTCTCGGTACCTTCAGTCTGAGGTTCGAAGCGCGCTTCAGGATAGATTGCCCGAAAGCTCTTCACTCTTTCTGCAGCTACCCAAAACACCGCGTCAGCAACAGTCGCCCTTGCCGCGCGTGAGTCGATGACAAGCTTGGAGAAGTGAAAATCCCAAATCGCGTCGGGATCGGACTGCGCAATTGCGGGCAACTTCGCAGGCAATGCAACGAGAGTCTGCAGGACATCGTGGAGTTCGTCGGCATCGCGGACGTCAGGCCAAGCCTCTTCGCGGACCTCGGCGATTGCCGCTGGATCGAGCCGTCCAATCTCATTGAGCACAGCTTCGGGCAGAGTACGACGCATCTCCACAGCGCGTGCACGCCGTTCTTCCAACGGTGCATCGTCAAGATAAGCGTAAGGATTCGCGTTCAGTATCTCGTGTGAAAATTGCGAAGGCACAGGCGTATCCACCGCCAGGATCTTTATATCGCCATTGTCCAGACCACGGATGACGTCCTTTAATCCTTCAATGTCCATGGCCTCGGTGAGGACATCCTTCATGACTTCGTTCACCAGCGGATGGTCAGGAAACTCGATAGGGCCATCGATATTCTCCTGACAGGCGGCCACGTCTGGAAACACGGACGCGAGCAGATCGTCAGAGCGCATGCGCAGAATCTGTGGCGGCACCTTGCGGCCATTACGAAAGCGAAGCAGTGCGAGTGCGCGGCCTGCATCCCATCGCCAGCGATTGGCGAAGATGGGTGAAGTGATGGACGCTTGTTTCAAAACCGCTTCAACCGATTCCACGCTGAGAAAGGTAAAGACGTCCTGGAGCGGGAAACTATGCTGTTCAGCCAGGGAAATATTCAATCCGTTCTCGGTGGCCGCCGCCTGCAATTCGAAGTTGAAGGATGCGCAGAAGCGTTTCCGTAATGCGAGTCCCCAGGCTTTGTTGATGCGTCCGCCGAAAGGAGCGTGGATCACGAGTTGCATCCCGCCGCCTTCGTCGAAGAAACGCTCGGCGATCACGGTCTTTTGTGTTGGAACGGCACGAAGGACCGCACGGCCATTGACGATGTATTCGATCGTCTGTTCGGCAGCGGATTCGTCCAATCCACATTCATCGGCAAGCCATTGTTTCGTAGCCAATACCTCTGGATCTTTCGAGCCGAGAACAAAACCAGGCGCGGTGTTCTGCGTCATGTCACTGATGATTTGCCGGATCTCGCCGATCTGGGCAGACAGTTCCTGCGTGCGCGCAGGAGCTTCGCCTAGCCAGAAGGGAATTGTGGGCGCTGCGCCATGCGCGTCCTCCACCAGCACGCGGCCGCTGGACTCCACCCGCCGGATGCGCCAGCTCGTGTTCCCCAGCTGCATGATGTCGCCGCGTGAGATCTCAACTGCAAAATCCTCGTGCACCGTGCCGACAACCATTCCATCGGGCTCGGCGATAACAGTGTAGAGAGCAGCATCCGGAATCGCACCGCCATTGGTTATGGCCACTAATCGCGCGCCGCGTCTCGGACGCAGTCTCTTGTTCACCTGGTCACGATGAAGATATGCGCCATAGCGTCCGCGCTTGGAAGCGATACCCTCAGAGAGCATTTCGATGATCGAGTAGTACTCAGCTTCGCTCAGGTTGCGATACGGATACGCGCGGCGAACGACGCGAAAGAGATCGTCTTCAATCCAAGCGTCGTCGAAGCCCGCATCCGAACTTGATGTCTTCTGTGCAGCGCACATTGCGACGATTTGTTGCGCGAGGATGTCGAGTGGAGCATCGGGAACCCATAGGCGGTCGAGCTCTCCGCGACGAATACTTCGCACCAGCGCTGCACACTCGACAAGTTCATCTCGAGTACTGGCAAAGATTCGTCCTTTGGGGATGGCTCCGCGCCAGTGTCCTGAGCGGCCTACACGTTGAAGGGCAACGCCGATCGATTTCGGTGAGCCGATATGGCAGACGAGGTCAACAAAGCCGATGTCGATGCCGAGCTCAAGGGAAGCAGTCGCGACCAGGACCTTGATCTCGCCTTCCTTCAACTTTTGTTCCGCCGTGAGCCGCAACTTTCGCGATAGCGAGCCGTGGTGCGCGCCGACAACGTCCTCGCCCAGCCGTTCCGCCAGATGATGAGCAAGCCGCTCAGCGTGCGCGCGCGTATTCACGAAAACGAGCGTCGAGCGGTGCTGCTCAACCAACTCAACGAGCCGGTCGTAAATGTCATCCCACATTTCGTTTGTGGTGATGGGACCGAGCTCAACCTTAGGGACTTCGACGGCCAAGTCCATCTCGCGTTTGTGTCCGACGTTCACGATGACCGGAGCAGAACGACGCTCGTCCACTCCGGTCAGGAACTCGGCGACTAACTCAATTGGCTTCTGCGTCGCAGAAAGTCCGATGCGAACCGGCCGGCACTGCGAGAGTATTTCCAATCGCTCCAGCGAGAGAGCAAGGTGCGCTCCGCGTTTGTCATCGGCGACGGCGTGAATCTCATCGACGATGATCGTTTCCACATCGCGCAGGATCGCGCGGCTCTTCTCCGCGGTGAGCAGGATATAAAGCGACTCTGGCGTAGTGACTAGAATGTGCGGAGGCCGCTTCAACATTTGTCGGCGCTCGGCCGGAAGTGTGTCGCCGGTGCGGACCATCGTCCGGATCTCCGGCATCAGCAGACCACGGTCGGAGGCGAGTTGCATGATCTCGCGCAATGGGCCTTCAAGGTTTTTCTGGATGTCATTTCCCAGCGCCTTCAAGGGCGAGACATACAGGACCTCAGTACGATCCGTGAGCTCACCCGCAAGCGACTTCCTGATCAGGCGGTCGATGCAAGCCAAGAACGCGGCGAGAGTCTTTCCTGAACCGGTAGGCGCGGATATCAAAGTAGTCCGGCGGGCGAGAATGTGCGGCCAGCCCTGCTCCTGCGGCTCAGTGGGCGTGCCAAACTTCGTGACAAACCACTCCTGCACGATGGGGTGCGCCCATTCGAGAGAGGCCGGAATCGTCAAATCTGAGGTCAAGATCGCCATACAGATTGGATTCTACTGTGGAACCAGAGTTTCGCAAAATGTTCGCCTAAGCTGGAGTCCGGAATGGCATCGTTTACAATCGTCGCCATGAGCAAAGCGCGCGCAAAAAAGATAAAACTTATCCTTTTCGATGTCGATGGCGTTCTCACGGACGGAACGATCTGGCTCTTTCCCACTCCGCAGGGCGTGGAACAGACCAGCAAGACGTCGCAGATCGCTGCCGCTGCCCGACATTCAGGCTATGGGATTTCCAGCTCGACGATGATTGAAGCCAAAGGCTTCCATGCGCACGATGGCATCGGCATCAGCCTTGCCCGCTTGGCCGGTCTCAAGACGGGTCTGATCACCAAACGCATTTCGGAGACCGTTGCCTTGCGCGCGCGCGACTTAAAAATAAGTCACGTTTTTCAAGGACAAGCAGACAAGACCCAGGCCATGGAGAAGATACTCGAGATCGAGAAACTGACAGAATGCGAAGTCGCTTTCGTTGGCGATGATCTTGTCGACCTTCCCGTAATGCGCCGTTGTGGCCTGGCCGTGGCGGTTGCGAATGCCCGCGAGCAGGTGAAAGAAGAAGCGCACTTCATCACCCAGCATCGAGGCGGTGAGGGCGCGGCCAGAGATGCTGTCGAGTTCATCTTAAAAGCGCAGAACCGCCTCGAAGAAATCATCGACCAGTACATTGCCAGCCGGCCAGCGGTGCAGAAAGCCGTACCTTCCGAGTAGCACCCTCATGCACGGCCACAAATAGAAAGGCCCACCGTTGCCGGCAGGCCTTTTCCCCCAAGAGGGCGGAGGGAGTGCTCCGCCACTGCGATCATGCTAAGTCTCACTTCATGACACTATTGCCGTAAACCCTGATCCCCATTAGAAGTTGCGGCGGTCGCGCCATTTTTAGAATATCGCATTGCGATACTCTGGATTTGAGGCTACCACAGCCTTCTACTCTGGAAAAGAAAAAAGCAAAACCAAAAAAGAAAGGACCCACCGGAGTGGATCCTTTCTTTTTCCCTAAGTCACGGACAGAGGAGGTCCGTTTTACCCGTTTCGTCGCGCCGAACCGGGCAGCTTTAACTGTTTAGACGCCACCGCGAGGAAAAAGTTAACAAAAATGCCTGGCTAAAGCGTCAATTTTACGTCGTTTTTACACGTGCTAATTGATAGCCAGTGGCTTCGATTCCATGAGTGCGACAAAGCGCGGATCCTTGCGCACGGGCGCGAACTCTGCTTCTTTATAGACATTGTTGATGCCCGGGAAACCGTCCTCCATCGCTTTGCGAAGGTAGAGAAGGCAATGTTCGGTATCGCCATGGCTGGCAAAGGTCCTGGCAATCACGTAATTGTAGTGCGCACGGTCAGCCGGGGAACCCAACTGAGCGGTTACGCCTATGCTGGAATGCCGATCGAATACTTCCGGATCAATGTCCATGGCGCGGGTGTACTCGCGTGCCGCCTTTTCAAAATCCTTCCGCGCAAAAAGTGCTGTTCCCAGGTTGCTGTGATAACTGGCAGAGTAATCGCGCAGTTGGATGGCTTTGGAATAAGACTTGGTCGCTTTGCCGTAGTTGCGCTTCACGTAATAGATCACGCCCAGGTTGTTGTGCGCATCCGCATATTTCTTGTCGAGTTTGATGGCGCGTTCAAAACTTTTCCTGGCTTCCTCATAGCGCAACATCTGCAGTTCGGCAATGCCGGCCTTGTTCTGCAGCGCGGCGCTGTCCTTTTTCATCATCGCGGCGTGATAGTAATCGAGGGAATCGGCATAGTTCTTCTGGCCGCGAAGTTCGTCGGCGCGCATCTCCAATTCCTGCACGGAAAGATTCTCCGGAGGCGGGGGGACACGGCGCAACTGTTCGGGCGCCTGCACCACATTGTCTGGTACGAACGGGTCAAGTTTCTTGGTCTGAGTATCCTGGCCGAGTAGCGGGATTGCGACCAGCGAAGAGAGAATTAATGTTGCGAACGGGGCCCGGGTCATAGTGTCCTCCCAGTTGGCTTTCGCCGTGTCCGTCCGGCCCAGACTTCAATTATTGAGGCGTGCGAGTCGGAGGCGGATTCTGCTTTTCTGAATCCTTGTTCTTGTTTTTGTCGTCCTTAAAAGCTCCAAGTATCTTGCCGAAGAAACCCTTCTTTTTTTGGTTGGGGTCCTCGGGTTGATTGGTCTGAGCGTTTTGCGCAGGCTGTTGCCTTTGCTGCTGCTGATTAATATTAGACACCACAGGCGGCGGTAAAGGTTTCGGCCCCAAGCCAAATAGTTTGGAGAAGAACCCTCGCTGGTCCGCCGAGGTCTGGTCACAGGTCTCTTTGGGTTCTGTGCCCAGGATGAAAGCTGCGTTGTAATCGTCCGGGCAGGTGGCTGTGGCGATACGATTCGTCAGCTTGTCCAGATTCAGGTTCACCACACCCTCTGGCGGAGTGAACGGCTTTACGTTGCGATAGGCGGGTAGCCGGACGGCACGCTTCATGAACTCTGTCCAGATAGGCGCGGCTGTTCGATTGCCTTCCTGCTTCAGATCGCTGTAATCGTCATATCCAACCCACACCACGCAGAGCAGATTGCTGGTATATCCGGCAAACCAGGCGTCATGCGAAGTCCCGGTCTTGCCAGCTGCCGGTGCGGTAAACCCTCGCTGGTGGACAGCCGTCGCAGTGCCGTTGTCAATCACGCCTTGCAGCATGCTGGTCATCACGTATGCCACACGCGGATCCATGATGGGTTTCTTTTCATTCTTGAAGTCTTCGATGACCTCGCCCTGCGCATTGCGGATGGACGAGAGCATGATCGGCGAAGACCATATCCCATTGTTCGCGAAAGCCGTGTACGCGCCCGCCATTTCCAGCGGAGTAGCATCATAGGCTCCCAGCGCCATCGCCGGAGTGGCTTTTACACCTTTGATTCCTGCAGCCTGCGCTAGTTCCGCGACTTTGTCATAGCCAACCTGTTCGGCGATACGCACCGTGGCATTGTTCAGCGAGTGCGCAAGCGCAAATCTGGCCGTTACGACTTCGTTGTACTTGTCCTGGTAGTTGCGAGGCTCGTAGATTTGGTCATCGAAAAAGAATGTGGTCGGGGTGTTGTCCACCATTGACGCCGGAGTGAACACGGGTTGCTGTCCGTTCAATGCCGTGTTGACGGCCGTTGCAAAGACGAAGGGTTTGAAGATGGAACCGGTAGGGCGCTTTGCCGCCGCATGGTTCAGTTGGCTGAACCCATAGTTGCGGCCTCCCACCATGGCCAGAACTTCTCCGGTTTGCGGATTCATGGCAACCAGAGCGACCTGAGGAATTGGGCCAGCCTTCACGATAGTCTCAGCTTTAGCGTTCTTTCCCTTGCCGGCGACGAGCTTACGGCGTCGCGACTTATAGATCAGATCGTCGATTTCCTTGATTCCGACCTCGACCGCTTCTGCTGCAGCGCGTTGCAATTCGGGATCGAGAGTGGTGTAGATGCGCAGTCCATCTTCGTTCAGCTGTTCTTCCGTGTACCGCTGAAGAAGGCCGTCTTTCAGGAGGTCGACAAAGTAAGGCGCATCACTGGCTTCAACGTTCGGAGTGCTTAGATTCAGGCCAGCAGCTTTGCCCTTGTCGGCTTCATCTCGGCTGATGGCGCCGGTCTCCACCATGCTGTTCAATACGACATTGCGCCGGGTTAGCGCCGCTTCCTTGTTGCGATACGGATTGAAATAATTCGGACGTTGAATGATCCCCGCCAACAATGCCGATTCCGGCAGCGTCAAGTTCTTCACGTCTTTATTGAAGTAAGCTTGGGCGGCCTCCCCCAGTCCATTTATCGTGAACGAGCCGCGCTGCCCCATGTAGATATGGTTGGCGTAGAACTCGAAGATCTGTTTCTTCGAAAAACGCTGCTCCAGTTCAATGGCGATCATCATCTCGGAGAGCTTGCGCGTGTACGTCTTCTCCGGGGTGAGGAAGAACCCGCGCGAGATCTGCATCGTCAGCGTCGAGCCGCCTTCAGCTCTCCGCCGGGATTGCAGGTCACGCAGCCCAGCCTGAAGAAATCGCCAGTAATTGATGCCGCTATGCTGGAAAAACCTGCGGTCTTCGATGGCGATGACCGCATTCACCAGCGAGGTGGGCAGATCGTCATACGTGATCAGGCGGCGCTTTGAGCGTTGCTGGTTATCGAAGAGGCCGGTGACGAGCTGCGGCTCGAGCTCGTACTCGGAGATGGAATCACCTTTATCAAGCGACGAGATGCCTTGAACGGTATCGCCATCGAATTTGATAAGAGCGTTTTCCGGGCTGTGGAATGATTCTGGGCCCGGCCTGATCTTGATGCCCTGGCTCACCAGCTGGTATCTTCCCAGCTTCGATTCGCCTTTTTCCGTCTCTTCCGAATACCCTGCGCGACGCAACTGTGAAGCCACTTCCTCGCGCGTAGTCTTGTAGCCGGGCATCAGCACGCGAGGGGTGGCGTAGATCTTCGACGCATTGGCGAAGACCGGGCCGCTCATCCGCTGGTCTATCAGCTTTTGATATTTGACGTAGAAAAACGCGAACACGCCGAGTGCCAGCGTGCACAGGATGATGAACGTGGCCACTCCCGCCCGAAGTACCGGGTCAGAGACGTGGAAGCGGCCTTTCTTGCCTTTAGGGATTCTGAGTTTGATGGCCACAGTTATTCTTCGCGTCCTGCCTCGAAAATCGCACTGCCAAGCCTGCGAGTGTATTGGCTAGGGATAATGCACGAATCCAGCCAAAGCAGGAGATATTCAGAGCAAAGGACTTATCGTTATTCTAAACGGATTCTATACGGCGAAACTGCCGACTTTGTTACACAATGTGTCAGCATAAACACGCCGAACCTATCCCAATGTTAGTTATTTTAGACGCAGACGGAGTGGCACGCGTAGGTACAAATTTTGCAAAGCTGGCCAGAGCTTAATTTCCACCCTTTTGTTGTTGGGCTGCCTCGGCAGCTTTGGCCTTGTCCCTGCTGGTTGGGTTAAATTGCAGGGTAAGCTTCTTGCCACCAATCAAATCAACAACAACGGTGTAATCGGCTGAGATCTCGGCCTGAGGACCCTCGCGGTTGATCTTAATCGCCTCTGGGGTCAGGGGTACGTCTAATTCTTTCGCCTTCTTCAGTACGTCTTCGCGGAGCTGATCATCGGTCCGAGGCACTACACCTGCGGCTGAAAATTTAGCGAGGGTGACGAGTGAATCCTGAAACTGGTAACTCGCCAGGTAAATGGGAACGAGCGTCCACCCCAAATAAACGGCAACCAGAAAAATCAGCAAACTGACTAATTTCTTTATTCGACCCATAGTTGGGGACCCCGCCGTTTCTTGCTCGGCTTCAGCGATTTACTGCTGTTTTATCGCGGCTTGAAAAACCTCAGCAATTCCGGCGATATTAGCATCCTGAGACTCACGTGTCGAGCGCCGCACCAGTTCCACTTTGCCCTCGGAAACCTTCTTGCCAACATTGATGCGGAAGGGAATTCCCACCAGGTCAGCATCTTTAAACTTGACCCCGGGACGCTCGTCGCGGTCGTCAAGCAGCACGTCGTAGCCTGCCTGCTCTAACTCCTTTGCGATCTGTTCCGCCGCCGACATCAGCGCTGCATCGCCCACATTCGTCACAACGATCACCACATCGAATGGCGCTATCGAAGGCGGCAATGCGAAGCCGTTGTCGTCATGGCTCTGCTCGATTGCCGATGTGAGAATCCGCTCAATGCCGATCCCGTAGCAGCCCATGATGGGCATGACTTCTTTTCCATTTTTGTCGAGAACGCGCGCCCCCATCGACTCGGCGTATTTGTATCCCAGCTTGAAGATGTGCCCGATCTCGACAGCCTTCGCGACTTTGAGTGGCGCGCCGCAATTCGGGCAGCCTTCGCCTTCAGCGGCGCTACGCAGATCAACCCAGTTGGTGGCAGGGAAGTCGCGTTCAGGCGTCACATTCTTCAAGTGATAGTTTTCCTTGTTCGCCCCCGCAATCAGGTTCTTGCGTCCTTTGAGCGCGGAGTCCACGATGATCAGCACGCCATTAGTATTTGGGATGTTGATCGGTCCAAGATATCCGGCAGGCGACTTGAAAACCTGCGCGATCTCCTCAGGATGCATCGGACGAAAATCTTTTCCGCCAAGCGTCGACGAAAACTTCGCCTCATTCAACATGTGATCGCCGCGCATGAATACGACTACCGGCAGGTTTTTCGATTCGCCGCTCTTCGCGTCAACCTCAGTGGCGGTGTACGCCAAAGTCTTCATCTTCTGCTTGGGCGAGACGCCAAGGAATTTCGCAACATCTTCGATAGTCTTCATCCCCGGCGTTTCCACTAACTCCGGTTTGCCGTCGCCGGAAGCGGCGAGTTCTTCGACTACCTCCAGCTTTGACGTCGCTTTTTCGAGATTCGCGGCATATCCGCATTTGGCGCAGTGCGCGACCAGGTCTTCGCCGGCCTCGGTGAAGACCATGAATTCGTGCGACATGGAACCGCCCATCGCGCCCGAGTGCGCTTCCACGGCCATGTATTTCAATCCGCAGCGGTCGAAGATGCGGCAGTAAACGTCGTAATGCTTCTTATAGGAGACGTCCAGCGCGTCCGCGTCGATGTCGAAGGAATAGGAATCCTTCATCGTGAACTGGCGCGTGCGCAGCAGGCCGCTTTTTGGACGCTGTTCATCGCGAAATTTGTTTTGGATCTGATACCAGATCTGCGGAAGCTGCTTGTAGCTGCGCAACTCCTTGCGCGCGATCTCGGTCATCACCTCTTCATGCGTCATGCCCAAGGCAAGGTCACGCCCGCCGCGGTCTTTCAGGCGAAACATGTTGTCGCCCATTACCGACCATCGTCCGCTGGCCTCCCATAACTCGCGCGGATGAATTGCGGGCAGCAGAAATTCCTGGCCGATAGTATCCATCTCCTCGCGGACAATGTTGATGATCTTTTCCAGCGAGCGTTGCCCGAGAAAGAGATACGAGTAAATGCCCGCTGCCAATTGGCGGATGTATCCCGCGCGGACGAGGAACTTGTGGCTGGCGACCTCGGCATCGGCCGGGGCCTCACGGAGAGTGGGGATAAACAGTTTTGACCAACGACGCATAGATGATTTCCGAATGAAAGCGGGAACTAAAGATTGTAAAGGATGAGAGCAGGGAAGGCGAAGGTGCGACGCCCTATTTCATTTCTACTTTATTACTCTCCGGCGTTTCAGCAATGTAGATCTTCGCTGGGCCGCCAGTCTTAATGCCATTCTGTTCAAAACATTCCTTAATACGTCGGCGAAGGTGGCGGCTTACACGATACTGCTGGCCGGGCTTTACCTTCGCCAGCATCAGGTATTCGACTTCAGTCCCGGTAACGCGCTCGATGCCGGGAACTTCGGGTTCGGCGACCATCGCCTCGTGATATTCCGGGTCGCTGTACACCTCTTCTCCGATCTCCTTCAGCAACTTGATCACCCGGTCGCTGTTCTCGTTGTAGTCAGTGATCACATGAAGTGATATTTGCGCCCAATCGCGGGTGAGATTCGAGACGACTTTGATCTCGCTATTGGGGACGTTGTGAAGAGTGCCATCGCCGTCGCGCAACAGCGTTCGCCGTAAAGTCATTGATTCAACGGTACCGCTGACGCCCGCCAGCTTTACCACGTCCCCAATGTCGTACTGATTTTCAAATAAGATAAAGAAACCATTGATGACATCTTTAACCAGCGTCTGCGCGCCGAAGCCGATGGCCAGTCCCACGATTCCCGCGCTGGCGAGAATGGGCTTCATGTCCACGCCAAAGAGTGGAAGCACTTGCATGGCGGCCAGAAAATAGATGAGGACTGCGCCAACACTGGCGATGATGCTGGAGAGCGTCCGCAACTGTTGGCCGCGCAATCCGCCCGTGACTGGCTGGTTCTGGCTGTAATCCTCCAACCGTCGCGTGACCACATCAAGCAATCGCAATAGGATCGCAGCGATGATCAGCACTACCAGCAATTTGGGCGCATCTTTCCTCGCCCAGGCGGCGATGTCGCCGCGCCAGTCGGTCAGAATGTTCTCAAGGAGTTCGCCCTTGGCTTGAAATATGCTTTGCATCATTCGTCAGGTGTTGTCCTTCGGCGGATTATAACAATTCGCTTCAGCGCAGCTATCTCAACCTAAGCAGATATAATCACCTCAAATCCCGTTCGCATTCGTGTATCTGAGGCTTTATGCAGAAAAAACTTTTGGCGATTGGATCTGTTCTCGTCTTCTTCGTTATGCCATTCGCCCAACCTCTAGCCCAAACCACCACCGCTCCGCGTCCTGCACCTCCGGTCCCGGCTACAAGGCCCTCGACCGTCAATCCTACTGATGCGCAATTCGGTCAACAGCGCAATGCTCAACCCGATCCCGACGAGGTAAAGCGCGAGAAGGATATGGAAAAGGCCCGGAATAAAGAGCGTTTCGCTTCCTTAAAGAAGGACACGGATCAACTGCTTGCACTCGCCACGGAACTAAAGAAGAGCGTGGACGATTCCAGCGAGAACACGTTGTCGCTTGAAGTGATCCACAAGACGGAAGAGGTCGAGAAGCTGGCGAAAAAAGTCCGCGACAAAATGAAAGCCAACTAGACGATTGACACATTGAACCATTGATCCATTGTTGATTGGGTTTTCAATGATTCAATCTGCAATGAACCAATGGTTCAATTGGTTCTCATAGCTGCGCCACCGTCAACTTTACGTCCGAGTGTTTCCAAGCATCAGCGAACTGGCGATTGACGAACTCAGCGTCGTAATCTTTCTTCTCCATTTTGAGTGCCTCGCGCAGTCCGAACAACGAACGTGCGTTCCGCGGGTTCCTATCCAGATCGGCGCGAAAGACCTTCTCAGCTTCTACGGCATTGCCACTTCTCAACAACGCTCCGCCTAATGATTCGCGGACAGGGAAGAACCAGTCCGGCGGCTCACCGTATTTCAAGTTGTCTTGAATAGCAACAGCATCCTGCAAGAGAGGAATGGCTTTGGCGTTGTCGTTCTGCGCAATCGCGATCTTCGCCGAGAGCACGTCATCTGCGATCTTCAGTACGTCTTTCGTCTTGTTGTTAAATGGCATGGAAAAGATCGCATCGGGTGGCGTATTGTTTTCGGCGCTTACGACGAACTGGCGCTCCTTTTCCGCCGCAGGCAAATTGCCTTTGGCGGCGAAGGCCATCCCGCGGGCGTAATGCCACATAGTGGTCACGGTTTTCATCTGCGGGTCCGGTGCAGGTAAGTTAAGAATGTCGTCCCATCGCTCGAACCGCGCGAGAACTGCTCCGGGAATCGCCATAAAGCCTTCCAGGGGAGGCATGTCTTTTACGTGCGGTCCCACGTGCGCAGCCAATTTCTCGGCGGCTTGCCTCGAATCTGTATACCGGCCTTCCATGCTCGCTGCCCACGCGATGAAATGCAGGTTATGGCTGTAATACATCATCGGGTAAATGCCCTGCACTCCGCCTGCCTGTATGTAAGCTTCGTCAGCTTTGGCAGCTTGATCGTTGGTGCGTCTGGCGGCATCGTATTCGCCGGTGCGAACGTAAATATGCGCTGGCATGTGGACAATGTGTCCGGCGGAAGGCGCAAGTGACGCCAACTTGTTCGCGCCGGCAAGTCCCCGCTCAGGATTGGGGGAAGCTTCCACCGCATGAAGGTAATAGTGAATGGCGCCCATGTGATTGGGATCGCGCTTCATGACCGATTCCAGCACGCTCGTGATCTCGGATGTTCCTTCCCAGGGAGTGCCATCGTTTTTCCAAAGTCCCCAGGGATTCAAATCCATTATGCTCTCGGCGTACAGGGTTGCGGCATCGAGATCGTCCGGATACTCCTGCGAGACCGAACGCATAGCATCGCGATAGTTATTCGACAGCCGCTTCAGATCAGGGTTCGCCTGATTGCTGTAGCGCTGTGCGAGTGCGCTGATGTAAGCCTGTTCGCTGGCTGACGCGTGTTTGGCAAGGGACTGTGCCTTTGTGATGGCATCGTATGCAGCCTTCTCCCGCTCTTCATCCACCGGCAAGTTGTAGTTTGGACCAACCGCGTAGGCGATTCCCCAATAAGCCATGGCCAGATTTGGATCCGCTGCGGCAGCGCGCTTGAAAGAGCGCACGGCTTCATCGTGATTGAATGCGTAGATGAGCCGCAATCCTTCGTCGAAGAGCTGCTGTGCGCGGACATTCTGCGTGGTCACAGGATGATGCATGGTGCCGAGTCCGCTGGTAAACGCTGCCATGCCTGCGGAAGAGGAAGTCGCGGGAGCAGCGCCTGCTGCTGCATGAGAGTGTGATTGTTGGAGTGGTTGCTGCTGGGCGAATCCGAAGATGCAAACGGAAAGGACGACGATGAGAATCGAAAGGACGTTCTTCATGGGAGATTCTCCTTGCATGCTATTCAGTTGTGGGCGGAGCAAAGGCTCTCCGGCTTGAGAATTATAGTTCCGGAACACTGTCAATGAAAGCGGGCAAGAAAAAACGCCGTCCAGAGCTGGACGGCGTTGAGGTTAATGTCTGAATTCAGCTTTTAGTGGGCAGCCACGGCGACCGGACGCTTCGCAGTCTCTGTTCCGATACGCATTCCGTAGAAAGAACGCCATACGAAAACAACTGAAATTGCGAAGAACAGAGCGGAAAGACCGTGAGCGACGTTCGCGCCCTGATCGGCGGTGAGCTTCACCGCGAGTTCCACGGCGAGCAAACCAAACAGAGTCGTGAACTTGATCACAGGATTCAAGGCCACGGAAGAGGTGTCCTTGAATGGATCGCCGACGGTGTCACCAACAACGGTGGCGTCGTGCAGCGGAGTGCCTTTCTGTTTCAGCTGGGTCTCAACCACTTTCTTGGCGTTGTCCCAAGCTCCACCGGCGTTCGCCATGAAGATTGCCTGGTACAAGCCGAAGATCGCGATGGAGATCAGGTAGCCGATAAAGTAGAACGGCTCCACAAAAGCGAAGGCCAGCGTAGAGAAGAAGACCGTCAAGAAGATGTTAAACATGCCCTTCTGCGCATATTGAGTGCAGATCTGGACGACCTTCTTGCTGTCTTCCACCGAAGCTTTTTCAACGCCCTCAAGTTTGATATTCGCCTTGATGTATTCGACTGCGCGATAGGCGCCGGTGGTGACGGCCTGCATCGATGCGCCGGTGAACCAATAGATGATCGCGCCGCCGGTGATCAACCCGAGCATAAAAGGGGCGTGCAGGATTGAGAGATTTTCCATGTTCGTGGTGAGGCCGTGGGTGAGCGCCATGATGATGGAGAAGATCATCGTGGTGGCTCCAACTACGGCGGTTCCGATCAGAACCGGTTTCGCAGTCGCTTTAAAGGTGTTTCCGGCACCGTCGTTTTCTTCAAGCAGATGCTTGGCGCGCTCGAAGTTGGCAGTGACTTTGAAATCCTTGAGCAATTCACCTTTGATATTCGGAACCTGCTCGATCAGCGAGAGTTCGTAAACCGATTGAGCGTTGTCAGTGACCGGACCATAGGAATCGACTGCAATGGTGACCGGGCCCATGCCGAGGAATCCGAATGCCACTAGACCGAATGCGAAGACGGCGGGCGCGAGCATGATGCTGCCCACTCCCATGGTGCTGAAGATGAAGGCTATCGACATCAAGCCAACAATGCTCAACCCCAACCAATATCCGGAGAAGTTACCGGCAACAAGACCGGAAAGAATGTTCAGCGATGCGCCACCTTCTTCAGACGAAGTAACGATCTCCTTCACATGGCTGGATTCGGTTGACGTAAATACTTTCACCAACTCGGGGATGATGGCTCCGGCTAACGTTCCGCAGGAGATGATGGAGGCCAGCTTCCACCACAGGCTGCTGTCGCCGCCGAGAGTGGGAACAATCAAGCGCGAAACCGCGAATGTCGCCACGACGGAAACGATCGATGTGAGCCAGACCAACGAGGTCAGCGGCGCTTCAAAATTCATGTTGTCGGAATTGCCATAACGCGCTTTGGCAACAGCTTCATTCAAGAAGTAGGAGAAGCCGCTGACGATGACCATCATCACGCGCATCACGAAGATCCAGACCAGCAATTGAACCTGGACAATCGGATCTTTCACGCCCAACAAGATGAAGGTGATCAGTGCTACGCCGGTCACGCCATAAGTTTCGAAGCCGTCGGCGGAAGGGCCAACCGAATCGCCAGCGTTGTCGCCGGTGCAGTCGGCGATGACGCCGGGGTTGCGAGCATCGTCTTCCTTGATCTTGAAGACGATCTTCATCAAGTCAGAGCCGATGTCGGCGATCTTGGTGAAGATACCGCCAGCGATACGCAGCGCAGCCGCGCCGAGCGATTCGCCGATGGCGAAGCCGATGAAGCAAGGACCAGCGTAGTCGCCAGGGATGAAGAGCAGAATGCAGAGCATGATCAGCAACTCGACGCTGATGAGCATCATGCCGATGCTCATACCCGCCTTCAATGGAATCGCGTAAATGGGGAAGGGCTTGCCTCCGAGGCTGGCAAAAGCCGTGCGCGAATTCGCAAAAGTGTTAACGCGAATACCGAACCAGGCCACGCCGTAGCTGCCCAAAATGCCGATGATGCTGAAGGCGAGGATGATCAACACGGTTTGAGCAACGGGATGTCCAGGCGTCGGCGCTAGTACTCCGAAATAGAGTCCGATGACGATGGCGATGAAGACCCAGAGGACGGCAATGAACTTACCTTGCGTCGTCAGATAGGTCTTGCAGGTCTCGTAGATCAGTTCGGAGATCTCAAGCATGCTGCGATGGACGGGCAGGTTCTTCAGGTTCATGTACATGCCCATGCCGAAGACCATCCCGAGAAGCGAGATGAAGAGGCCGACGAGCAGCAGGTTGTGTCCGTCAGTATTGAAGAACTGGACGCTATGCAGATTGGGCAGAACGAGATTTGCTTCTCCGCCGCCGGCTTCTTGGGCGAACGCGGAAGGCTGAAGTGCAAGCGCAGCGAGAATGCCCATCAGCATCAGCGCTGAACGGCGCATGCGCGCAACTTGCGCTATGGCGTGACTCAACATTTGTATTTTCCCCTCAGGTTAGAAGATGAATGTGTTTTGGCTACCGGAATCAGAACGAAATATTTCTCGTGCTTGAATCCTGCTCCGCGCTTCTACGCAAACCCTTAGGAAGGGAATAAGGTTTGGCCGCGACAGGACACACAATGATATAGGCGACGGTTGCAGCGGTCAATTTCTCAAAGTCCGTTCACCACAGAGACACAGAGGCACAGAGAAAATCGAACGGCTTTTACTCTTCAGTAAACCTTAGTTCGTACCCCCTCCCCCCGGGGCACGAGATCGAACTAATTGAATCAGCGAGTTACAGAGGGGATATCTCGCAAGCTGCTGAGACGCGGCAGTTTAAGGCCTCGATATGCGTCAACACTGGGGATTCGCGCATTTTTGGGCGTAAACAAAGGAGTTAGAAGCGCGTGTGTCGGATCAATATGGCGCAATTTCGAGTTGTCAAAGGGCATTAACTAAAAGTTAATTTAATAAATGAAACTATATCTCAACTTCGAAATTGTGTCAACGACAAAATCTTGAACCACGAAGGCGCGAAGGGCACGAACGTTCACAAAGGGATGGATCGATTCGGAAAATCCCCCGCTTAGCGGAGCTAGGACGGGGCACCCGTCCGGCTGCGAACCGTGTCGCGCCGCTGGCGCTCGATCTGTTTGTCTTGCTTCCCACCGCTTACGCGGTGGGCTAATCACTTTCGCCCGCTACGCGGGCTGCGTCCACCTGCGAAAAGCACGCAGGTGGGTCACCCGGTCGGGAGTTCAGTCGTCCCCCTGCGGGGACTTGGGAGATTAGGTGCGCTTCCCCGGCACTGGCGTGCCGGGCTACTTTCGGTCGCGCCTGCGGCGCTTGAGTGTGTTGGGAAGGGGGATTGGGTGCAACGATGTCGCGCCGCTGGCGCTCGAGGTGTTTCGTTCCAGTTTTGAGATAGAGGCGAGAACGACGAAAGTCCCCACGTTAGCTGCGCGAACGTGGGGCACCCGACTGGAAGAGAATATTGGTTTCTCAGCCACGGAGTGCAGATCCCCGGCTACGCCGTTCGGGATGACAGCCTTTCAATTTGAAATCACCAATCGCAAATCACAAATTCCTAGAATCCCATGATGTTGTAACCGGCATCTACATAGATCACTTCTCCAGTGATTCCGGTGCTGAGGTCGGAGGCGAGGAAGAGGGCGGTGTCGCCGACTTCGCTGGCGTCGATATTGCGTTTCAGCGGAGCGCGTTCCGCATGGGACTTGAGCATATCGCCGAAGCCGGAGATGCCGCGCGCCGCGAGTGTCTTGACCGGCCCGGCGGAGATGGCGTTCACGCGAATCTTGTTTTTGCCAATGTCGGCGGCGAGATAGCGGACAGTCGCTTCCAGAGCGGCCTTGGCGACCCCCATGACATTGTATTTGGGAACAACTCGCTCTGCACCGTGATAGGTAAGCGTCATTACGCTGCCACCATCTTCCATTAGTGGCACAGCCGCACGGGTCACCGCGATGAGCGAATAGACGCTGACGTCGTGCGCGATGCGGAATCCTTCGCGCGTGGTGAACAGGAAGTCGTTTTTCAGTTCGTCG
>JAOAPH010000094.1 GCA_025462835.1 Candidatus Angelobacter sp.
AGCGTTGGGTTTGCATCTCGCTGCGAATGCCTTCGGCAACTGATGACTCAAGGCTCGGACTTGCCCTGAGAGTTTGCGGCAGCCCTCCAGTTGAGGGCAACGAAGATACCCGCATCCGTGTGGATACTGTCGCTGCCGCGGAGCGACGACTAAAAGACGGCGAAGTTGTGAGGCATCAAATTGTGTGCCGTAAGTGTGCCGTACGCTTCGAGCCCGAGCGAGCTAAAGCGAGTCTTTTCAATACTCCTACAAGGTGCATCCGTGCGGGCTTGGCTGTGGGTAAGTGATTGACGCTAAAGCAAGATTCCGATTGATTACCTGTTGACTGCGCATTAATTCGTAATCAGTAGGTCACCAGTTCAACTCTGGTCGTCGGCTCCACGCCTTTTCTAATCCCGCGTAAGATTCTCTTGTCAAGAAACGCGTCGATGGAGCAGCCGCTCCGCTATGCTAAAGTTTTCTCGAGTCTTCCGACGATTTACATGAAAGTTGTTTCGCCATGATTCTTGCGAATCTCGACATGGACACGCTGCGCACCTTAGTCGTCGCAAACGATAATGGCGGGTACGCACAGGCAGCAGCCCGTTTGGGCCGGACACCGTCAGCGGTGAGTTTGCAGATGAAAAGACTCCAAGAGGATGTCGGGCAAGCGCTCTTCCGCAAAAAGGGCAGAGCGGTAGGGTTGACCGAAGCCGGTGAAACTGTGTTGCGGTATGCGCGGCTAATGCTCGCAATGAACGACGAGCTTCTCAACACTCTCCGTGGGGCATCGTTGGCAGGTACAATTCGTATCGGATTCTCGCAGGATTTTGCGGAGAACGTGCTTCCCAAAGTTCTGTCCAGATTCGCCAAAATCTACCCATGTGTGCAAATGGAAGTGCGTATCGAAGGAAACGCGGTTTTGGCGGACGCAGCCGAAAAAGGTCAAATGGACCTTGCGCTCACCGTCGGGCAGGCAGACCGGGCCGGCGCGGAAGTTCTTGGCGAGCTAGAACTGGTTTGGATAGCTGAACATGGGTTCTCGATGAAGCCAAATCAGCCCCTCCCATTGGTCGTCCTGGGATCGCAGTGCTCTTTCAGAAAGCAAGCAATTGATGCTCTTGATCGGGCGGGAAAGGCGTGGCGTATTGCCGCTGTAAGTCCCAGCTTGGCAGGCTTGTGGGCTTCAGCAAGTGCGGGGCTGGGAATCACGACACGAAGTTCACTTGGAGTGCCAGCCAACCTTCATTGCGGAAAAGAGTTGTTCGGGCTGCCACTACTTGGCAAATTTCCCATAGCCTTGCATGGGCGGCACAATCAACACGAAGGAGCGGAACGAATGAAGGTAATGATCCGTGAAGAGATCATGGCAACTTTTCGTTCGCGGGGAACCGCACAGCGCAGACCAACGAAAGCTCGCTGAGCCATCGTTTTAGAGCTTGGAGGCGTGCACAGGTACAAGGCACGTCACGCTTTGAATCTGTGAAGTGTGTGACCAGCACCTGCACGATTTCCACGCCAACCAGGAGTAATACTTTCGTCACTGCCAAAGTTGTTTCTTCCTCATTTCCCCGTCCGTTTAAAGGTTGAGATTGGAATGCTCCCATCCGGACGGGCTGGAGAACGCCAGGTGAGCACGTCACCCTGAAGCGTGAAGCTGGCACTCCGTGTCGTGCCATCCCAATTGGGAAAAGAAGCGCGATCAACCTGGAAATTTATGGTTCCTTTGGATGCGTCCAGATCATAGGTGCCGAAATGGCAACTTGTGCTGAGGACGGCATCCCTGTATTCCTCTGGAGTTCCCTTCGCGCGATCACCGGAGGCAAACTTGATGCGATCGCTTCGAAAGATCTCAAGCAGGTAATGTCCATCTGCGGTGAAGACAGCAAAGCCTCGTGGCTCGGCGCCGTAGTCACGTACCTGTTTGCCGTCGGGGAGAAGTTTGTCCGCCGCAATGAGGGTCCAGCTCCCTGCAAGTTCTGATCCTGCATTAGCCGCCCGATTAGGTTGCGCGATAGCAGAAAGCGTCAGCATGCAAATCGCGAGAGCAATAATTTGTTTTTTCATGACGAGAAAATAACAGGCGTATTCCGCGAGCACAATTTGGTTCTTTTCAACTAATTGTTGAGTGCCGCTCACCAATGGAGAAGATCGCTGTACGAGGAATCAGCAGCGAGGAACTCGGCCACGAGGAGCTATGTGGAAATTCGATGCGCAAGTTGTTCGCAAACTAACAATCGTGCGGTAGAGCAACTGATTCGTAATCAATAGGTCACCAGTTCAACTCTGGTCGTCGGCTCCACACCTTTCTTTTTCCTCAAAGAGATTTGAACCACGGAGAGCACGGAGAACACGGAGTTCTCTTGGCCTGAAATTCTAATGGGCCACAAAGCAGCGAATTGGTAGCTGCTGAAAAAATCTCGTTTGGTACACTGCTCGGCATGAAAATCGCCTTGACGATTATCTTTTTATTGCTGTGCACATGTCTTGTTGGTGCTGACAAAAAACATGAACAGGCAAAGGGAGCGGAATTATTGGAGCAGGCGCGAGTAGCCAACGATATTTACTCGATCCCACATTTCTATCTGGAAGCGTCTGTTTCCTTTGGAAAAGGAAAAGATGTAGTCCCTGGGCGCTACAAGCTCTATTGGGATGGAAAAGGAAAGTGGAGAGATGAATTTGAAGCTGGCGGCTATAAGGAAATGCGAATCGGTATTGGGGAAAAGGTCTGGAACCAGCGCAGTTCTCCAGAAACGTCCCTGTATGCATTGGAATTTAGAAAGTTGATGAATATCAGCAACCAGTTGCATATGGAAGCAAGCGACAAAATAACAGGAGTTTCAGAGAAAAAGATTCAAGGCGCTCAAGCTCACTGCGTAAAAATGGAGACAGTGGGCAGCGGCATATTTAGGGACCGTGTTCTGTGTCTGGATGCTAGTACATCCGCAATAGTTAGGAATGGCGATCGCATTCAATATTCTGATCCTCGGCGTATCGGAGATAAGATCTTTCCATTCACCTGGTATTCGGAAATGAATTTTCCAACCGCTCGGGATTGGTCAAGAAAATTAACTTTATCTGTAAACGTATTGACTCTTACAGAGTCGATGAGTTTCGATCCGACACTTTTCCAACCTCCCGCGCAGACTAAACCGGTGATTGGGTGCCATTTGCCGATCGAGCCTCATACCATTGTCACCGCGCGCCCACATTATCCAGACGAAGCAAAAATGCAGCGGATATCAGGAAGTGTTTGGATTTACGGAGTTGTGGACGCGAACGGAAAAATAAAGGATGAGAAGGCTGTTTCTTCATCCTCGGAATTGCTCACCACGGCCTCGCTTGCAGCAGTAAAGGATATCAGGTTTTCTCCTGCCACCTGCGATGGCGTTGCGGTTGACTTCGAACAATTTACGACCATAAATTTTACGCTCGGACCTAATTAGCCCCTCCAAAGTGATCGCCTAAGTTTTGGCAAAACATGGCCGCATGGATTTCATGGCAACGCGTATGCGCATGGGACGGTTTTTTCGCGGTGAAACCCCGTCCTAGCAGACGTAGGACGGGGCACCCGCAGACGAAGAGGTGTTTAGGCCGCGTTAAGAGTTACGGCTGTTGCGGTGTTGGTGCTGCAACCTGAATGATGTGAACGGTGTTCGTGTCAGGATCAAGCTGCACTATGAGCGCCACTTGCTGGCCTTCTTGGCCTTTCAGCGCATCGGGGTTGTCAACCGTGTAGGTCTTGTTATCACTGGTCGTGATCGACTTGTCATCCGAGCTGACCTTGCCGGACATCTTTTTTTGTTTGTGCTTGCCGCCCATTGATGACTGATCACTTTGTGATGTCTGACTGCTTTGGCTTCCCTGTGAGCTCTGATCAGTTTGGCCGCTTTGGCCGCTCGGGCTGGTCTGGGCGCTCGGGTTGCTTTGGCTTTGGCTGCCGCTGCTCTGGCCGCTGCTCGTGTCCTGTGCCATTGCCGATATTGCAAGAGCAAAAGCCAAAGACACTGGTATGAATAGTTTCATAAACACTCCTTTGTACTGGTAATTGCCTTGCCCCAAGGGTAACGGCGTTGTGCGAGCAGAAAACGATTGCTCTCAAGGCTAAGGTTGGACTGTTATTTATGAGCTACAGGCGCGGTGAGAGGTTGTCTGAGGGAACCTCGCTCGAGTGTATAGCGCTGCGCCAATGTGATTAAGGTATGAACAATCACAAATACAGCAACACGATCGGCAGCACCGTTCCCAGGATCAGCAATCCCCACACAACACGCTTGTCGCGGTTGTATTTGAATGACATGTAGATGCCGATGAACGTTGTTGAGATCAGCGAGATGGCCATCAATACCAGGAAGTACTTCAATGGCTCTGAACGTTTCCGGCGTTTAGGAGCCGCTGGGGTTGCCGCTGGTTTTGGCGGTGCTGCCTCTTTGTTTTCGCCCATCGCAGATTCGGCTTTTGGCTGCGCAGGCGATGGTTGCGTCGGCTCCTGCGGCGCTGCGGCGGCTCGCGCAACTTCCGGCGTCGGCACAGGTGCCTTTGCCGGGGGCGGCACTCTCTGGTTCTTGTGAATCTCCGCCAGCTGTTCGAAGACTGGAGTGGCTGGCCGCCCCTTATACTCTTCATGAAAATTGAAGATCTGAAATGCGCCAGTGAACGCAAAGAAGATGATGCTGGGAGCAAAAAAGGTGCCGAGATAAAGATGCAACTGTCGGATCTGTTTCATTTCCTGGATGTCACCCCGTGTTGCGGGATTTTACACGAGAGACCTTAAAGAAACCTTAAATCGTACGGATGGCGTTTGAGTCACCCTGCAGCGCTCGTGGTAAATTGTGAGCCACTGCCCAACTCCAAAAACAAGGACAACAATGTTCAAGATTTCGCGTAAGTCCTCGCTTGCAATGCTCGCGATTCTTTCGGCACTCCTCGTCAGCGGCTTTGCGCTGCCGCTACCCGCGGCCGATTCCGCGCGCACTTTGACTGCCGCTGACTACGCCCACGCCGAAAAATTCATGAACTACAACGCGAATCCGCTGGTGCTTCATGCGGTGAAGCCTGCATGGACACCGGACGAGCGTCTTTGGTTTCGCGACACCACAGCAACGGGAACTGAATTTGTTGTCTTCAATCCGGAGGGATTGAAACGCGAGCCGGCATTCGATCACGCCAAGCTGGCCGTCGCGCTCTCGGCCGTTGCGGGCAGGACATTCGACGCGAATCAGCTGCCATTTCAGCAGTTCGAATACTCAGCCGATGGCCAATCGATCACATTCAGCATTGGCCCGCGTCGCTTCACTTGTGATGTGCAAGGGAACAAATGTACCGCGGAAGCCCGGCCCGACGCGAGTGCACAACGTGCTCGTCCTGCTGCGGGTGGCCCGCCTGCGCGCGATGATGTGCCTTCGCCGGACAAGAAGCTCACAGCTTTCATCCGCGATTTCAATCTCTGGGTGCGCGACCTCGCCACGGGTAAGGAGACGCAACTCACGACCGACGGCGTGAAAGATTACGGCTACGCCACGGACAA
>JAOAPH010000119.1 GCA_025462835.1 Candidatus Angelobacter sp.
CGCGCTTAATCCGAATCCGGTAGCTGCAATGCTGCTCACCGTATGTTTGTCGAGTTCGCTATGTCGCGCCCGATCCTTTACTAAACCGGTGAGAGGGTCTGCCTGTTCGTAAAAATAACGGCAGGCACGGCGCTCAATCTCAATGAGAAGCGCATCGACATCGAGGTTCTTATCTTTCCGGGCGAACAAGTCGTGAGGTGCTAGAGAAAGACCTGCGGCGACAGCGAGAGAATTCTTCAGAAAGCTGCGGCGGGAACGGTCGTTCGTCGATTGCATTGTTATTGGGCGGTTCATAATGATTACGTCTTAAAAAAATCAGGCTCCTCTGTTCGGTTGTTTTCGGGATGTTGAAACATTGGCGAGATAAATCAAGCGACTCTGGTAGAGGAACAGTCCACACTAACGCCAGTCGCGGACAGCGGCTTCGTCTACCTGCTTCTCCAGACTCGAAGACGCGGGAGGCGCAGTGGATTCCCGGATAACAAGTTCGGGTGCGACGGCGATGATCTTTGGGTGAGGCTCCTTGCTCCCTATCCGCCGGATCAGTGTTTCAGCGGCGAGTTCTCCCATGTGGCGCAGCGGTTGGCGAATTGTTGTAAGCCGGGGATTCTGGTACGAAGCATATTGAATGTCATCGAAGCCAATCACGGAGATATCAGAAGGAACTTTTAATCCCGAGTCCAGCAAGGCCCGCATCCCGCCGATCGCTGAAATGTCATTGAATGCGAAGAGCGCCGTGAAATGGCGTCGCTCCGCTAGCAGCGCTTTAACAACGTCATATCCCAATTCAGGCGAAGGAGAATCGGCTTGGAGTTGGGTGACCAGCTTCGGATCGATCTCCAAGCCCAACTGGCGCGCGGCTTCGCGGATAGATGACCATCTCGATTCAGTATCAGTGCTGAAAGGCTGCCCTTTTATAAATGCGATTTTCCGATGGCCGAGTTGAAAAAGATGTCTTAGAGCTAGCGATGCAGCCTGACGATGATCGAGCACGACATTGGTGACGCCTGCCATGCGCTTGTGACCTGACACTGCAACGGTCGGCACGGAGATCTCACGCGGCAGCATCGTGTCCACCGTGATGATGCCCTCGACCAGTCTGTCCATGAACAGCCTCAAACACTGCTCAAGCTGATGTTCCTTATGCCGGTGACTTATCACGAGAAAGAAATATCCGGCTTGGAGCAAATAGTCCTCGATACCGGCGAGCACCAGAGCTGCATAGCCTTCGCTGATCTCCGGCACAAGAACGCCGATGGTGAACGTTTGCTGTTTGCGAAGCGAGCGGGCAACAAAGTTCGGCCGATAATTAAATTTCTCAGCAGCTGCCAGTATCCGCTTCCTTGTTTTCTCGGGGAAGCGATCGGATTTCGCAGTCTGGTTGATGACCATCGAAACAGCGGCTGAAGACAGCTTCAGGTGTTCGGCAAGACTGCGGATAGTCGCCGGCTGTTTGCCGGAGGGTCGCCGCTTTGACACAGGCGGTTTTTTGCGGGACGCCATGAGTTCCGCCATTCTAAGCTACATTCGTAAAAATACCAGCTTGACTTTGCATCTCGCATAATGATACACATGACGCCGCTTTGTTAAAGAACTGTTAAACGATTAACTAGCTCAGGTTAAACGTTTAATCATTTCATCGACTTACTTACATATGAGGCTCTTTTGAACTGACCGTCTGCTTATCGAATAGCAGCGTTTCGGAGGTTTGAGGATGTTGCGACTGCGCGTTCTATCTCTTGTTGTATTTGTACTGTTCAGCATCTCTGCACTTGCACAGTATAACGCCCGAGTTCAGGGCACGGTTACCGATGCGAATGGGGCGGTAGTGCAAGGAGCCACTGTGAAGGTCGCCAATGAGGCTACCGGGGTGGTGAGTAACACAAAGACCGATAGCTCAGGCCTATATCGTGTAGCCCAGTTGCCGCCGGGCAGCTACACGATCACCGTGAACGCATCGTCATTCAAGCAAAGCGAGTCCAAAGGGGTTCAGGTGTCAGCCGAGACGCCCCGCGGCTTCAACGTCCAATTGCAGACCGGGCCAGTGGCGGAGAGCGTGAATGTCTCGGCCACCGCGCAGGCATTGGACACGGAGACCGCAAACAATCAAACGACAATCAGCACCCGTGAAGTAGTGAATGTTCCGCAATTCGGCCGTGACCCATACAATCTGGTCCGCACTGTGCCGGGAGTCTTCGGCGAGGGAGCGCGGGGTAATAATGGCAACTCAGTGAACCTGCCGCAACAAGTGGGACCGGGCGGTTCGAATAGCCAGATATTCCAGACCGAAAATCAGATTCAGGCGATTGCTAACGGTCAACGCTTGAACGCGAATAATGTCATGTTGGACGGTGTAAGCGTTAACAGTCTCGATTGGGGTGGTGCAGCAGTGATCACGCCGAACCAGGAGTCAGTCGCTGAATTGACCGTGGTAGCTAGCAGTTACTCTGCGGAAGATGGACGCAATTCCGGAATTGCAATTAAGACGGTTTCCAAAACTGGCACGAACGCTCTACATGGCAGCGGCGTAGTCAAGTTCAACGACGCGGGCTTGAACGCTTTCAACAAATTTACCGGTCCAACAACCGGCACTCCAGGAACGATCACTTGCGAGACCGGCACTCCTTCGCAGTTTAAGATCACGGCGGCGAACTGCCCTGAGCGCGTAGACCAAAAATATCGCCAGTTTGCCGGCAGCGTTGGCGGTCCGATCATTAAAGATCACCTCTTCTTCTTTGCCTCCTATGAAGGGCTGCGCAGCAATAACACGCAACTCAACCGCGGAGTGAAGATGGAAACTCCGCAGTTCGAGCAATACGTGATTGCACAGCGGCCGACCAGTATTGCCGCTAAGATCTTCAAGACCTCCGGCATTGCTCCGCGCATTGTAAATACCATTTCGACAACAGATTTTGGTTCACTGGACGGCCGCCCACTGGGAAGCTGGTATCTACCCGGGACCGGAGCAGGGCAGGCGATTGGAAACGGACCGGATGGAATTCCAGATTGGGGGGTCTTCGATCTGCGCGTTCCGAATTCAAGCGTGGGAGATCAGCTCAACGGACGTTTGGATTACAACACCGGAAAGAACCAATTCTTCGCTTCGTCTTATTTTGTCCGTGAAGACAATCTTCAGGGCGGTCAGCGTCCGATCGAAGATTTAACCTTCCAGCCCAAGAGTTGGGTGGGAACGGTAGGCTGGATCCGCCAGATCAATAATTCACTCGTTAACGATCTCCGCGGAAATTTTACGCGCTATGCATACGATCAACTCACCCCTCAGGGCGACACAAACTACGGTATTCCGCAGATCCGGCTTTTTGACTTTGACGCTAACGGGCTTGGCGATATCGGGCGCTTCATCGGCGTGGGACAAAGTTCCACTACGCCTGCCGGCCTGGCGCAGAATACGTTTGCTTACAGGGACACTATCTCGTGGGTAAAGGGACGCCACGCCTTCAAGTTCGGCGGAGAGGCGATCAGGGAACAAAACAACAATAACCAGCCTGGCGCATCGCGTCCCGACTATCAGTTTCGCGGTCTGTTGAACTTCGCGAACGATGCCTGCTGCTTCTTCGAAGGCATCGCTGTGAATCCTACGACCGGAGGCCCGGCCAACGGCCTGCGTCATTTCCGCACGAGCGATTATGCGTTGTTCCTCGACGACAGCTGGAAGATACGCCGGAACCTCACACTCACCTTAGGCCTGCGCTGGGAATACTTCCCGCCGTATAAGGAAAATAACGATCAGCTCACAAACTATGTTCTGGGATCGCAAGGTGTTGTGAACGGCAGTGTGAAGCCGGTAAGCCAGCTTTATAACCCTGACCGCAACAATTTCGGACCAAAGCTGGGCTTTGCGTGGGCCCCGTTTACCAGTGGGACCACAGTTTTTCGCGGCGGATTTGGTGTCAGCTATAACCGCGACTTTGGAGTAGTGTTTTCGAATGTGCGCCAGAACACTCCCTATTTTGCGCAAGTGGGAGCGTGCTGCTTCTTCGATCCCGGGGCGATCCAAGGGCCACCGCCGGGCTCCGGTATTTCATACAACCTTGGCACCAGCACTTCCGCCTTTAGTTATCCGGCGAATCCCGCCTTCGCTTTCGGCGTGGCCCCGGATGGTGCTCTTTGCGCAAACGCCGCTTGCACGTCTGTGACGAAGGTTGACCTGTTCGGGTCGCCGGCCAATCAGCCAAATCCTTACGTGTATAGCTACTCACTCGAATTGCAACAGGAGTTCGGCAAGAGGGACGCACTTAGGGTCGGGTACTACGGCAGCCTCAGCAGAAAGTTGGTGCGCACCATAGACCTCAATCGACTGACGCCGGGCGACACCTTTGACAATACACAGGACATGGTCCAGAACGCCAGCGCCAACGGCGTGCCTTGCGGACCTACGAATCCGGCCTGCCTAGCACCCGTGGCAACAGGGAACAGCCGTTTCAATCGAATCTTCTTCCCGCTTTCGGATGTGAACGCAACCTACAATGCAATGGTCGTCAACTTCACGCATCGTTACGGCGGCGGGCTCACATTCTCGAGCACATACACCTGGAGCCATACGATCGACACCGGCTCTTATGACATCGGCTTCCAGCAGACCGATCCCGGCAATCAGGCGATTAATAAGGGCAATTCCGACTTTGATGTGCGCCACAACTTCGTCGCATCCGGAGTTTGGGAGATGCCTTTCTTCCGCGGACGAAAGGACCTTGTCGGCAATGTCTTGGGCGGATGGATGGTCAGCAGCATCTTCACCAAGCACAGCGGCTTCCCGTTCAACCCATTGATTGGCAGCTGTAATACCGCGCAGGACCGAAACGGTGATAGCTATTGTCCTGACATGCCATTTGCTTATAACGGTGGGATGATCGTTAATCCGACTAAACAGCAATGGATCAACGGAGTGTTTCCAAATCCTGTGACCGCGTTTGACGTGACCACACGCGGAACAGGGTGCCAGTGTCGCAACATGTTCCGCGGTCCCGGCTACACTGATGTCGACTTGACCATCGGCAAGAATATTAACTTGCCTAAGATGAGGGTCTTTGGCGAGGGAGCCAAACTGGAGCTCCGCGCTAATGCCTTCAATGCGTTTAACATCTTGAACCTGAAAAATTTCGCACCCGTGACTGCTCAAACGGATATAAAGAATACTGGTTCGTTTGGCAAAGCAAGCGATGCCTACTCTGGCCGAGTGATCGAACTCCAGGCCAGGTTCAGTTTCTAACTCGCCTTAACGCGGACGCCGACATATCGGCGTCCGCAACCTACAAGAGAGAAAATGCGGAAAACTTTTTTTATCCCACTGCTGTTAGTGTGTTTGTCTATGGCGGGGACAGCGCTGGCGCAAGCCGGTGCTGCCAACCCTCAGAATGAAGTCGTGCGGGTAGATCTATCGGCACCGACGACTCCGTTTCCTCACTACTGGGAACAAATGTTCGGCTCCGGACGAGCGGTCCTTACGCTGCGCGACAGTTATCGTCGTGATTTAAAAGCCGTGCGCGACATCACTGGATTTCAGTATGTCCGCTTCCACGCCATTTTTCACGACGAAGTCGGCGTGTATGACGAAGACGCAAAGGGCGCGCCCATATACAACTTCAGTTATGTCGACCAGATTTACGACGGGTTACTGGAGAACGGCGTACGTCCGTTTGTCGAAATCGGCTTCATGCCGAAGAAACTCGCTGCGTATCCGGAACCTCATGCTTTCTGGTACAAGCCCTCCCCTTCGCCCCCAAAGGACTTCGTCCGATGGGACGCATTAGTAACGGCTTTCGCGAAACATCTGATCGATCGTTATGGCGCGGACGAGGTCGGCAAGTGGTATTTCGAAGTATGGAATGAGCCTAATATTGATTTTTGGACCGGCAATCCCAAGCAAGAGACTTACTTTGAATTTTACGACCACACGGCCAAAGCATTAAAAGCGGTCAGTCAGAAGATTCGCGTCGGAGGACCCGCCACCGCACAGGCTGCATGGGCGGATGTATTCATCGCGCATGTCGTTAAAGGGAACGTGCCGGCTGACTTTGTCTCCACCCACGTATATGCCAATGACACGTCTAAGGACGTCTTCGGCACCGACGAAGATATCCCCCGCGAAAGCATGGTTTGCCGTGCTGTAAAAAAGGTACACGACCAGATAAAAGCTTCCGCCAAACCGAACTTGCCGCTAATATGGAGCGAATACAACGCCAGCTACAAGAACGAGACTGACGTCACGGACTCCCATTACATGGCTGCTTGGTTGCCAAACACCATAAGTCAATGCGACGGTCTGGTGGATACGATGGCCTACTGGACGTTCTCAGACGTCTTCGAGGAACAGGGAGTGATCAAGACGCCTTTCTATGGAGGGTTCGGGTTGCTGGCTGAAATGGGAGTTCCGAAACCGGCCTTCAATACTTTTAAGTTGATGCACAAGTTAGGTGACCAGAGAATCAAGCTCAACTCCGGATCTGCGCTTTTGACCCGTCGTGCGGATGGCACTTTCGTGATGGCGGCATGGAACTTAGTCCCTTGGAATACTCAGGGTGCAGTTAAACAGTTTGACATTCAAATTCCGGCGGCAATGGCGCAGGGCAGCGTCAAGATCTATCGGGTGGATGCTACACATGGCAACGTGCTTCCTACGTTCAAAAAGATGGGAAGTCCGAATAGTCCAACGGCAGGCCAATGGAAGCAGTTACGTTCGGCGGGGAAATTACCTGAGCCGGAGACCGCACAGATCCAGGATGGACACCTGAAGATTTCAGTGCCGAGTGAAGGCCTGGCAGTGATTGAGATCAAATGAAGTAGTATTGAAGCGCCAAAGCGAAATATCCAGGAGACGAGGAGGCTTGCATGCACCAAGCGACACTGGCCCTGCAGCATAAAGGACTGGAAAAGATTGACCTCATTGTGATCGCAATCTACTTCGCAATTATCTTCGGTATCGGTTTCTATTTCGCACAAAAAGAACGGACTTCATCAGACTACTTTCTTGCCAGTCGTAATGTCGGCTGGTTCGCTATCGGCGCCTCGCTCTTCGTCTCCAATATCTCCACAGAGCACTTCATCGGATTGGCTGGGTCTGGCGCATCGTCCGGGCTGGCGGTGGGACATTTCGAATGGCTCGCCTGCATCATGGTGCTGATATTAGGCTGGGTCTTCGTCCCGTTTTATTTGCGCTCGAATGTTTTCACCATGCCCGAGTTCCTCGAGCGCCGTTTCAACCGTTCCTGTGCGGTGTATCTCGCGGGCATATCTATCCTCGCGTACATCTTCACCAAAATATCTGTCCACCTCTACGCGGCCGCGGTCGTCCTTGAAAAAGTTCTTGGATGGAACCCTATGACCGCTGCGCTGATACTGATTGTTGTAACCGGTATCTATACGATCGCCGGCGGACTTGCGGCGGTTATCTATACGGACTTAGTGCAGACCGTCATATTGATCATCGGAGCGGTGATTCTCACTGTGATCGGGCTTCAACACGTGGGGGGCATGGGGCAGCTGCGCGCGCTGGTTCCGGCGAGTTACTTCCACATGATCAAGCCAGCGACTGATCCGGATTTTCCTTGGACTGGCATTTTCTTTGGCGCACCTATATTAGGTATCTGGTACTGGTGCACAGACCAAGTGATTGTCCAACGGGTGCTCTCGGCAAAGGATGAGGGAAACGCCAAGGCAGCCACGATCTTCGCAGGCTTCTTGAAAATACTTCCCGTGTTCATCCTCGTGCTTCCAGGATTGATCGCGTTTGCGCTCTACCGCGACCAGTTCAGAGTCGTTGATGGAGTGGTACAGAACGGCGACATCGCGTATCCCATGCTCGTCATCAATCTTCTGCCTGCGGGTCTGGTAGGGATTATGATCGCTGCGCTCATGGCTGCGTTGATGGGCGCGATGAGTTCGGTATTCAATTCGGCATCAACGCTTGTCACCTTGGACTTCTACAAGAAGATCAGGCCAGATGCCAGTGAACGCCAACTGGTAACTTTTGGCCGCTACGCGACGGGGATGCTCGTCATTCTCGGAATACTTTGGGTGCCGTTCATAAAACTGATCAGTGCTCAACTGTATGTTTATTTGCAGGCGGTACAGGCCTACATCAGCCCGCCTATTGCAGTCTGCTTTATTTTTGGCATCGCTTGGCCGAGGATGAACGGCAAAGGCGCGATAAGTTCGTTGCTATCGGGCTTCGTGCTGGGATCGACACGGTTCGTCTTTGAAGTTCTGGACAAGAGTCATCACTTTACTTCGCCTGTTATCCGAGCATTGCTGGACATAAATTTCCTTCATTACGCCGTGTTAATGTTTGTGGTTTGTGCTGCGATCATGGTCGCGGTCAGCCTGGCGACACCGGCACCGGAATTATCTAAGTTGGCGGGACTAACCTTCGCCACTGCCGAGATGAAACTGGATACGACCGCGATAGGTGGACAAAATCAGCGTGCGCCGCATACCGAAACTCGCGCCCAGCACAATCTGAACCTGGCAATGAGCGCACTATTGCTATTGACGGTGATCAGCTTGTGGGTCTATTTCCGTTGAGAAGTGCATGAGTTCTCAACCCATCAGGGTGTTGAAAGCAAATGTGTCGCGCAGCGATGCAGAGCGCGCATTCGCGCCAGCAGGAATTTCTCGAGCTCTCGGCATTCAGAAGCTTCGACCTCTTCGCTCAGTGGCGGAGTTGTACGTACCGTTTCGTGCCTACAAGGTTTCGATACGGCGAGGCAAGACTCTTGACCAACGGTGGATGGCGCTCGACCTGATCTCCGGGCAATTGGATCCCTTCACCTTCGAATCGCTGCCGAGCGCTAGCGAGATGGAGATAGTCACTTCGCGGAACCGGCCTGAAGTCGCACTGGACGACGCTGCGGCGCGCACGATACTCACCACAAAAATCCACAGAGTGCTTTTCCAGTCCGGATTCTTCCGCATGAAGAACCTGGAAATCCAATTCGATCCGGCATCGGTTGAATTCCACATGCCGTATTGGATCGGGTTCTTCGGTGCAGGCGATGCTGCCTCTATCAAGATTCTCGACGCGACCCGACGAGTGATGGAAGGCGGGAAGTTCCGCAGCTTCATCTATGAATGGCTAGCTGCTTAGTCATCGTCGGCTGCGTGTAGCGGACCAGGTGCAAGCCAGAGAGGAACAATACGCTGATAGCCGCTGCAGGAATCAGCAATGCGATACGTAGTTGGTAGGCAGTAGAGATTGCCCCGGTGGCCCATGGAAGCACAGCTCCTCCCAGACCGGCGCACGCAAATACCCAACCGCTGTTAGGTTTTGAAAGCAGTGCAGCCGAAGCAAATGAGATCAGCAATGGAAACACTGGAGCCAATGCAAGACCGCACAATGTCGCGCCGATGACCACAGTGATTGGTGACCGTCCCCACAGGATGGGGACTAAGGAGACCAGCGCGGACATGAGTGCCACAACGTATAGTCTTTCCTCACTGATCCATTTCAAGATGCGAGGGCTTCCGCTGCGTCCTATGAGAAGCGCCGCCCAAAAACATGCCACCGGCGAAGAAGAGAGCAGGCCACTGTTCGGAAGAAGTCGCTGGGCATAAATATTGATCCAGCTTGCAATGCAGGTCTCTGCGCCCACATACAGAAAAAATAGAAGCGCCAGGAACTGTAAAGATAACTGACGGCCTAATCCCGATTCGAACTCTGGCTTTGCCGCCGCGCCGATCCATGTGACTTGCTTCCATGCTCTTAGAATCGACACGACCAGAATAGCGAGAATGACGCTAAGCAACATCAACAGGGAATTGGTGGATGCAAACTTCTTCGCCACAAACACCAGAGCAGGACAAGAGATTGCGCCGACTCCCCAGATGCAATTCAAGACACTCAACGAAGCTGCTCTTGAATCGACGTATCGCGCAGCGATCGTAAGATTGATGGCCGGCATAGTCATTCCTAGACCAAGGCCGTAACAGGCAACCGCAATTCGCAAATGGGGCCAGGGCAGGATCGCTAACCCAAACGTCCCAACCGCCATTAGAACCAATCCCAGCAGAAGACTGGTGCGCAGGTTACGATTTGCGAAGAGCGCACCAGTCATACTTGCAAAAAACTGTGCCGCGATTATGGAACCACCCTGCGAATCGGTGAGCGCCCATCCTTTCAGCAATATAGGAAGCAACGGACCGGGTAAGGCAGTAAGAACACCGGTAAGAGCAAATGAAATGTAGAGGAGGACCATCACCGTGCGCGCAGACTTGACGGGTTTACTGGATATTGCTGCTGTAGCCATTACAAGGTTTCCAAGGAAGAAAGCGTTCTTCGTCCTACAAAAATACTACAGAGAGTCAAGCGACGCTGGCCGAACAGATCCTCCCAAATAACTCCTCTGCGCATCCCTTTAGGGTAAGGAACCAACGCAAACATCGCGCCAGTCATCCGGTTATCTGTGTTCTAGCGGATAAGAACCGGCTATATGGGAATTGGCGATGTCGCTCATTGATGTTCTGCTTGGCAGGCCGTTGGCTTCAACCGAGGAGCGCGCCGAAAAGATCGGGACATTGGAAGGCATCCCAATTTTCGGTCTGGATGCCCTAGGCTCGGCTGCATACGGCCCAGAAGCTGCGCTTACAGTCTTGATTCCCATCGGAATACTTGAAGTAGGCTACATTGTCCCGCTCAGCGCAACTGTCATCGTCCTACTCACGATCGTCTATTTCTCCTATCGTCAAACCATTGAGGCGTATCCGTCGGGTGGAGGATCCTACATAGTAGCCAGCCAGAACCTAGGGACTCTTCCCGGGCTGGTTGCCGGCGCTTCGCTCATGGTGGATTACATTCTGGTCGCCGCCGTTGGAATCGCCGCAGGTGTAGGAGCCGTTGTTTCTGCCTTGCCGAATTTGCAACGTCACACGTTGGCTCTATGCCTAGTAATTCTCCTGATGATTACAATTGTGAACCTGCGCGGGGTGCGTGAGACGGGCGTAGCGTTCATGATTCCCACCTATGTATTTGTCGCTTGTCTATCCAGTGCCTTGATCATCGGCATTTGGAAAACAGTGGTTTCAGGCGGCCACCCTATACCTGTTGTTCAGCCGCCAAAACTTGGACCCCCGCAGGCGGCGGTAACAGCCTGGTTGCTGCTGAGAGCATTTGCCAGCGGATGTACTGCAATGACGGGAGTCGAGGCGGTCAGTAACGGCGTAATGGCATTTCGAGAACCCAAGACCAAGATTGCACGCGGAACATTGACGACCATCATCGCAATTCTGATTTTGTTCCTGGCCTCCATTGCGTATCTGTGCCGTTCGTACCAGATTGGGGCAACGCCGCCAGGACAGCCCGGTTATCAGAGCGTGTTATCGCAGTTGATCTCTGCCGTCACCGGGACAGGCTGGTTTTACTACCTGTCCATCGGGTCTATCTTGCTGGTGCTTGCGCTTCAAGCCAATACGGCCTTCGCCGACTTTCCGCGAGTTTGCCGTGCGCTGGCACACGACGGTTTTCTCCCGCGCGCGTTTGCGAACCGGGGGCGGCGGCTGGTTTATTCGCATGGGATTTATGTGCTCGCACTGTTATCAGCGTTGCTCCTGGTGGGGTTTCGCGGAATCACGGACAGGCTCATCCCGCTATTCGCAGTAGGCGCATTTATGGCGTTCACACTTTCGCAAGCGGGGATGGTGGCACATTGGAAGCGAGTGGGCGGTCCGCATGCCCGGCACAGCATAATGATCAATGGCCTGGGAGCTACAGCAACAGCCATAACCACGATAATCATGATGGTCTCGAAATTTGCCGAGGGTGCGTGGATCACGCTTATGGTAATTCCAGGATTTGTGATCCTGCTGCGCGCGGTTCGGCACCACTATGAGCGCGTTACGAAGGAACTCGCCACGTCGTCACCTTTGCCAGTCGAGGATCTGCGCCCGCCGCTGGTGGTAGTGCCCCTTGAAGACTGGAACAAGGTAACGCAAAAAGCCCTGCGGTTTGCCCTCACACTTGGACCAGACATTATTGCCGTGCAGGTTAGTACTGAGGAGAGTTCCCAAGACCTGAGACAACATTGGAACCTTATTGTCCAGGAGCCTGCCAAGCGTAAGGGGCTACCCGCACCTGAGTTGGTAGTCATATCGTCGCCATATCGCTACGTTGTCGCTCCGATCGTGAACTATGTTCTCGAATTGGAAAAGGAGCATCCTGACCGGGAGCTCTCTGTTGTGGTGCCGGAACTGGTGGCAAAACACTGGTATGAGTACTTCCTCCACAATCAGCGTGGAGAGCTGCTTACTGCGCTACTGCTATTAAAAGGAAATCAACGCATCGTCATTGTCAACGTTCCATGGCACCTCGAAGCGTAGCCGGTGCTGACCATATCCAGCGGTTCCGGAATAATATTTGGCCTACAGCAACGTGTTTACGTCGATAGCTCATCTGTTAAATCGAACTTACGGCAGCTGCTATGGGCGAGAAAGAGACGGCCAGAATGGAGGCGTTCAGCGATTCTGTTTTTGCCGTCGCGATCACGCTTCTGGTATTGGACCTCAAAGTGCCACGGCTGGGAGCGGATTCAAGTTCTGAAGCGCTGCTCCGCGCGCTCTTAGCCCAGGGGCCTTCCTATCTTGCATTCGTCACTAGCTTTGCCACCATACTTATTGTTTGGGTAAATCACCACGGGATCTTCACTTTGGTGCATAGGACGAGTGTTCCGTTCTTGTTTGCAAACGGTTTTTTATTGCTCCTGGTTACACTAGTTCCATTTCCCACCGCGCTAGTGTCAGAGTATTTGGGCGGACCCGGAGAGTCGCTTGCTGTCGCAATCTATTCCGCAACCTTCTTGCTCATGGACATGGCTTTCAATCTGCTGTGGTACACAGCTTCTAAAGGACGATCGTTGCTGAGGGCCGGTCTGCCAGACCAAGCCTTGCGCAAGATCACGAAGTACTACTCGATGGGTTTCCCGATTTATCTGCTGGCTACTGGCTTGGCTTTTGTGAACGCGAACATCTCGCTTGGAATCTGTACGGCGCTATGGATATTCTGGGCATTGAAGGGCGCGCATCGTCAGGCGGAGCTTGCAAGTCGTCAGCTGTAAGAATGACAAAGCTGTTTTGTCTTCAACTCAGCCTTGAGCTGCGGCTGATACATCTCTTTACATCTCTTTACATGCTTCTGCTCAGCAGGCGCATCCATTCTTGTGTGAGATCAAATCGGGCGAGCTAGATC
>JAOAPH010000195.1 GCA_025462835.1 Candidatus Angelobacter sp.
CGCAACACAAACCCAGCCTACCTCGAAAAATTCTTTCCGGTAAGCATTCATCTCGCCGCTCCAGAATCGGAGATGCTTGGAAGATTGTTTAGGAGACGTCTTTTGGAGATTGTGGAGAAGTGGGCACCTCACGGAAATGAACTGAAAAAGCTAAACGAGCTCTTGGATGTCTTGTGGAAGGACGCCCTTTCTAGTGTATGTACGAATTTCCGTAAGGCCGGTTTGTTACTGAATGCCATTGAGTTAACGGCGAAATCTGTGGCCGGAGAAGTTGACGTTTTCGATCTTGCGGGTATCGAAACAGTTAGGCGATTCTTTCCAGATGTCTATCAACTGATCAAGTCTAGTGGGAACGTATTGACAGAGAGTAACCCGTCCTGGGGTAAACGCGATTATCTGGGGGACCCGCAAAAGAAGGAAAACAGTGCCGCCACCCTCAAAAGTATTACCGCCGCAGCAGGCGCTTGTCCGCAACCTCAAGCTGCCGATGCAATCCTCAGACTTCTGTTTCCCAATTACTTGCAATCCATCTCTCAAGGATCGACCATATACAGCTTCTTGAGACCCGCCTCCGAGGAGGTAAGCGAACAGGAAAAGCGAATTTCTAACTCAGACCATTTTTCTACTTATTTCAGGTCTTCTGTACCGGAGGAGATGTTCAGTAATGCGGAACTGGAACGCGCTGTGGAAAACCTCTCAGATTGCAAGAGCGAGGGAGAAGTCGATAACAATTTTTCTAAATTGCTGGAGGACATGCCGGCCAATACTCCAAAGAGAAACGACTTTCTGTGGAAGCTCAGCCGAGCCGTCCCTCGACTCGACGACCAGATAGCAGAGTGGCTCGCATTTAGTTCGTCGCGACATGCGATTGACTATGCATACGACATGATGAATATTGGCGAGGCTGCGAGGGCCTTAAACATTGTTTTTGAAGCGGCGCAAAAGGTCTCATCAAATTCCAGAGTTCAAGATGTTCTTTCGGGATCAATGATGCGTGCCACAGACGATACATTCGCGATACGAATCTTGATCTACACGGAAGACAAAGGTCGCAATAAAGTGCTTACGAATCACGCCAATGTCAAGCCGGAAGCGATCAAAACGGCATTTGCTGAGCGCATGCGACGAAGGTATGGTTCGTCTGTTGATGCCGCCACTGTTAACGCCAAACAGCTCGATTGGTGGGCTTTTGGAAACTGGCTCAGGAGTTCTCCGGAAGATCAAGCGATTGAGCAAGACTTTTGGCGACGGTTCGTTGGCGGGAGCCGCAAGCGGCTTGCCCAGGCCACCAACTTTCTTTATCCAGCAAACGTGGCATGGAACGGTAATCCTAACGAAATCGTGACGACTTACTTTCCTTTAGAGGAGATTGACTCGCTATTGCAAAGACTTCCCGACACCGAGATTCTTGATGAAATCGAGACTAAAGGTATTGAAAGAATTCAAGGTCTAATTTCTGGGATTTACGAAACAAGCCCCTTCTCAAACGAATAGTTCAACGCTATCGCCGCTTCATCAGTCTCGCGTACGTCACAAACGCCACCGCGAAGTGAACATTGGCCTGTCACCCCAAGCGAGCGCTCTTTGCGAGTCGAGTGGCAACGCCTTGGACTTTTGATTCTGAATACCAGCCTTCACTTAGATCGCGCCAGTCACGGTTGAGGCCTTCGATCAATGCGACCTTCTTTTCCCTTCGCCATCTCTTTAATTGTTTCTCGCGGTTAATCGCGTTCCGAACGTCGTCGAATGATTCGTAATAGACCAATCGGCAAAGGTGGAAATTGCTGGTGAACCCTTTGCACAATTTCTCCCGGTGTACCCAGAAACGTTTGTGGACATTGTTGGTCATGCCGATGTATAGCACCCGGGAAGCGTTGGCGATGATGTAGACGTAGAAGGTTTTGTTCACAAAATTCGGGATGAGAGGGGATACTACCGTAGTGATGGCAGCAATACTAGAACCTGGCGCTCCTGAAGGAGCGCAGAGTCAAAGTCCAATGCCGCGCCACCCCGCCAGCGGAGCTGTCAGGGACCCCGGGTTGTCCCTCGGCTCCGGACTTCGTCCTCCGCTCGGGATGACAGGGCATAGTAAGAGTCCTTGAAAAACAACGGTACTGGAACCTGGCGCTCCTGAAGGAGCGCAGAATCAAAGTCCAAGGCCACGCCACCCCGGTTGTCCCTCGGCTCCGGACTTCGTCCTCCGATCGGGATGACAGGGCATAGTAAGCGTCCTTGAGACACGAACGGTACTAGAGGCCGGCGCTCCTGAAGGAGCGCAGAGTCAAAGTCCAACGCGTTGTCCCTCGACTCCGGACTTCGTCCTCCGCTCGGGATGACAGGACATAGTAAAAGTCCCTGAGACACGAACGGTACTGGAACCTGGCGCTCCTGAAGGAGCGCAGAATCAAAATCCAAGGCCTTGTCCCTCGACTCCGGACTTACGTCCTCCGCTCGGGATGACAGGTGTAAGTAATGGCACTCAGGACACGAACGCTACGGGTAAAAGTAACGGCGTTCAAGGCACGAACCCCATCGGAATTCACGGACGGGTTAATCTGTGTGTGTTGTCGGGTCGGAATTCACCGACTTGTTTAATCAGCATTTGTTGTCCGTTGGAATGCCCGGACTGGCTCAATCAGCGTGTGTTGTCCGTTTGCGGTTCCGTGTGGATCAAGACTTTGAACAGCTCCGGCGTTTCTTGTTTGAAGCGTATCTCTAAGGCTGTCGAAACATCATGGACTCGAGAAAGCGGCAGATCGTCTGCCATGGTGCAATGGCATGAGAGGTAGATCAGGTCGCGCACTTTCTTGACCACGATGTCGTGGACATCGATGATCTCAGGGAACTCGCGGACGATCTTGCGCAGCGTCGGCTCGAGCTTGCTGGTGCGAAGGACCTGGTCGCCGGATTCGATCGTGTTCGGTTCGCTTTCAATGTGGGTGAGGATTGACGAGATCTCCGGCACGTCAGAACGGATCTCCGCCTCGAGTCTCGTTACCACATCATGAGCCTGCTTCAACGTCAGCTGCTCGTCCAACTCCAAATGCTGTTCGACCATGAGCTGGCCACCGACGTCCTGCACACTAACGTCGTGGACGCTGAAGTTGCTGCGCGAAGCCACGGCACGGATGCGATCGAAGATGTTTTCCTCGCCGGATGCGCGGGGGATCGATCGCACCGTCACGTCAGCATTGGGTAGGATCGTATTGATCGAATCAGTGACTGCGGCCACAACCTGTTCGGAGCGCTGAAAGGTGACTCGTCTGGCGAGTCCGATCGAGACTTCGACAAAGTACCGGTTTCCTGCCCTGCGTATCCGGACGCGGTCAACCTCGAGCACGCCCTGGACTTTTGCGACTCGCTCGATGATGTCGGCGCGGATTCCCGTGGGCGCGGCGTCGAGCAGGGCATCGATCGTCTGTCGCGCCAGGCGCCAGCTGACGTAAACAACGATCATGGCGACGAATAGTGCCGCGATGGGATCGGCCTTGGTTAACCATGGGATGTTGAGGCGTTCACCGGCCATTACCACGGCGAGACCAAGTATCACCACTCCGCTCGACCAGACGTCAGTGCTGAAGTGCAGCGCATCAGCTTCCAGCGCCTGACTGTCGTATTTGCTCGCGATCTTCTTTAGTTTCCCCGAGCGCCAGTGGTCCAAGATCATGGAAAGAAACATCACACCGAAAGCGGCTAACGTGGGCTGTATGTGGACTTCATGGAACATCAGCCGGCGAACAGCTTCCCACACGATCCACACGCATGTAACGAGGAGCAGTCCGGTTTCAATAAAAGCGGAGAAGTTCTCGACCTTGCCGTGACCATATTGGTGGTCGGCGTCGGCAGGCTTGTCAGAGACGCGAACAGATAAGAGCGTGATGAAGGCGGCAATAAAATCCAGGCCTGAGTGCGCTGCCTCAGAGAGGATTCCCAAGCTGCCGGTTCGATAACCGACAGCCAGCTTCAAGACCGTGATAATCACCGCCACATAGAGTGAATTCAGCGCTACCTGGCGCTTTTCCATCTGCATGGAATGCAATTCAATTTGGATATGAGGTGTCGCCATTTGCTCGCTAAAGATGAATCGGACTCGGTTGAATGATGTTACAGCAACCGCCTATGCAGCAGAACCGGTTTTGCGTCCAATAGTGCGCTTGTTTTGCCATTGTGCTAGGATTCGCTCGTTTCCCGGCACTCATTAGGCAGTTGCAACATACATCCTCTAGTTCTCAGGAGAACCAGTTTCAGTGAAAATCATCTTCAAAGCCGCCGCACTCATTTTGGTGTCAGCCATTGCCACCGCACAAACAACGCCTGCAAAACCGAAATCGACCGCTCCTGCGAAGGCCGCCGGCGCGCCAAGCACCCCTGCACAAACAACTCCGGCCGCCGCGACCGGCCCGAACGTGGCCGCAACTGATACGGTCATTACGGTTCCAGGGTTGTGCCCGCCGAACACGCCTCCTGAGAGCTGCAGCACCAAGATCTCACGGGCAGATTTCGAGCAAGTGATCAGTGTCGTAAATCCGAACCTGCCTAAAGAGCAGCGCCGTGAAGTGGCCACTCTTTATGTTCGCCTCCTTTCAGCAGCCAACGAAGGAAAGAAACTTGGCTTGGACAAGGACCCTGTCTTCCAGGAACAACGTCGATTGGCAGAGCTGCAGATGCTTGCCCAGGCCGGTGAGAAAAAGATGTTTGAGAGCAATAAGCCGACTCAGCAAGACGTTGAAAGCTTCTACACGGAAAATACTGACAAGTTCGAGGAGTTGTCATTGCGCCGCATCATGATTCCAAAAAGCTCGGACAAAGATGCCAAGCCAGAACAAACGAAACAGCTCGCAGACAAGATCCACGAGCGCGCAGCTGCCGGCGAAGACCCTGACAAACTTGAGGCCGATGCCTTTCTTGCGACAAAGGCGCCAGGTGCTCCGCCCACCACTTCTCTAGGATGGAAGCGGCATGGCGCTATGGATCCCCGTCACGAGCCGCAGATCGTCGCGTTGAAATCAGGACAGGTTTCCGAAGTCCTGGAGGATGGTCAGGGCTACTACATCTATAAGGTGGATTCAAAGCGCATGGTCCCGCTGACCACTGTCGCCAAGGACATTGAGAACGCGCTTCAGACCCAACGCACGAAGCAAACCGTTATGCAACTTCTTGATCGCACGAAACCGCAACTGAACGATGCCTATTTCGGCCCGCCCGAAACAGAGAAGAAGGAAGCGCCGGTAGCAAAAACGCCTGCGCCTAAATAACAGAAGGCCGAATGCCAGAGCGCAAAGCAACCATCGTCGTGACCGGAGTGTCCGGCAACCTGGGCACGCGATTGCTGCCGCACCTGCATGATTATCAGGTGATTGGGCTGGACATCCATCCGCCTCCGCCCGGAACGCACGATCTTCATCTGTTCGAATCAATTGATCTGGGAGATGAAGCCTCGTGCGCGCGACTGGTGCAGCTCATTCGCGAGCACGACGTCCACGCGATCGTTCATCTGGCATTCGTTATCGATCCCCTGCGCACCGGCGTCCTGGACAAGAACAGGATGTGGGACATCAACGTTGCCGGAACGGCACGGGTGATGGAAGCCATCTCCGAAGTAAATCGCCACGGAGGCAGAGTAGCGAAATTTATTTTTCCCAGCAGCGTTTCCGCCTACGGGCCGGAGACGCCGGAGTTTGTGAAGGAAGATCATCCGCTCGGCGCGCACACGCTTCCGTATGCTGTGCATAAGCAAGAGTCAGATGAAGTCGCTCAATTCCGCGCCAGTAAAATGGGGCCGTGTACTACTTTCATTCTGCGTCCACATATTTTTGTCGGAGCCAGCATGCAGAACTATCTTGTCGGCGCGCTGCGCGGGACCCCCACTGGCAAGGGAAAACTGGGGGCATGGGCGCGGGAAAAAAACAAACGACTTCCCATGTTGCTCCCGGCAGGGAGCGCATATCTGGAGAAGAAGTTCCAGTTTGTCCATGTCGATGACATGGCTCGGCTCATCACTTTTATTCTCGGCAGTCCGCAGTCCGGTCCTGAATTGCAGATCCTGAATGTTGCCGGACGGGGCGACGCGCTGACCATGTCGCGATGCGCGGAGATCGCAAACGCAAAACTGTTACGACTTCCCGGACGCTGGGCCTGCAGCCAAGCGTTGAAACTTTTCTGGGCACTTGGAATATCCGGCGTGCCGCCTGAAGCACTTCCCTACATTGTCGGGTCGTACACAATGGACACTACCCGGCTGCATTTTTTCCTGGGGAACTCTTACAAGCAGGTGATCCGCTACACCATTGAGGAAGCACTCGCCGATAGCTTTGTGCCACAACTCAGCAGCGAAACGCTCGAACCCACTCTTACCGGATCTCCGACATAGGTTTCCGGCCGCGATACAGCCCCGCAATCCCAAACGTGTATTTTGTCCATGAGACGTCTGAGAATCCGATGGCAGACATCTGCTCCTGCATCTCTTTCGGCGGAGGGAATCTCTTTACGGATGCGGGCAGATACTCGTACGCGCCGCTCTTTCCCGAGATCATCCCGCCGATCTTCGGCAAAATATTGCGGAAGTAGAATGCGTATATTTTTCCGAAGAGTCCGCCGGGCTCTGCAAAATCGAGGATGCCGAACTCGCCTCCCGGACGCAGTACTCGATGGATCTCCCTGAGTCCTGCTTCGTAGTTTGCAAGATTGCGGAATCCGAAGGCGGAGACGACCAGATCAAAGCTTGAATCTGGCAGAGGAAGTTGCAGGGCGTCCGCTTCAATCGCAATGATCCCATTGCCGTGGAATTTCGCCGCTCCGCGACGCAGCATCTGATGCGAGAAATCCGCCCCGACATAGGGATTCGCCGCGCTCGGCGCTTGTCGGCGTAGAGCAAGGGCCATGTCGCCCGTACCGCAACACAGATCGAGCACCGCTGCGTTCGGTTGCGACAAGATGTGCCGGAATTTCCGCGCAGTTCGCCACCACCAAAGCCTGTCCACATTCGCGGAGAGTACGTGATTGAGCAGGTCATATCGGCCAGCGATCTCGTCAAACATCTGCTGCACGGCGACAGCGGCTGATTTCTCATCGCTTGCTCCGGCCGGAGCAGCCCCAGTGACTGCGGCATTCGTGGTGGTCTGCTTCATCGAACTGCCAATCTCTCTGACGACAGTTGACGCAGTCTGTCCACAGCTTTCTTTACGGCGACGTTCGGAACACCATTTGCGATCAAGGTCCTTCCGATCTTGGTTACGAGAACAAAATGCGGCACTCCGTTGCGCGTTTTCTTGTCCGATTGAATCAAGCGCACAATGTCCTGTGCTGCGCTTTTGACCTGTGGCAATGGGCCATATGTTTGAATGAGCGCCGATATTTGCTGCGCGGTTTTCTGCGGGGTCACGCCGGTGAGCACTCCGATCTCAGCAGCAGCCACCATCCCCCATCCCACTGCTTCGCCGTGCAGGAAGCGCTTATAAATCGAGTCCGCCTCCAGAGCATGTCCAATCGTGTGCCCGAAATTCAAAATGCGCCGCAGCCCTCCTTCGCGCTCGTCCTTCGCAACAATGTCTGCTTTGACCTTCACGGCAGAGGTGATCATTCGTATCAACGCTTTGGGATCACGGTTCAAGACTTGCTCTTTATGGTCTTCCATGAACCCAAATATTTTCGCATCGCGAATAATCCCGCACTTGATCACTTCGAATAGTCCTGCGCGATATTCGCGGGCCGGCAGGGTTGAGAGCACTTGCGGATCGATCAACACGAGTCGCGGCTGGTGAAATGTTCCGACCATGTTCTTACCAGCCGCCAAATTCACTCCCGTCTTCCCGCCGACGGAAGCATCTACCTGCGCCAGCAGAGTGGTAGGAATCTGCACCACGGGGATTCCGCGCATATAGATTGAAGCAGCGAAGCCCGCGACGTCGCCGACCACGCCGCCCCCAAGTGCGATTACGATTGATCCGCGGTCCGCACCGTGCTTCGCGAAATCGCGCATCAGGGATTCGACGGCGGCGAAGTTCTTGTGCGACTCGCCATCCTTTATCTCGATCACCAGGAATCGAAGTCCCGCAGCACGCAGGCTTCGTTCGAGAATGTTTCCCCAATGCTTATGGACGCGAGCCGTAGTCACTACGAGGCAGAGTGATGGTATGCCGCCCAGAGTGCGCGCTATCTCTGCCCCGGCAATGCGCAGCGATTCGCTGCCTAAGAGCACCTCGTATGCCGACGATTTCAGACTGACCCTGATTCTCTTCACGAGCCTCAATAATATCGCACAGCATTGTAATAGCCGCTGCAACGCGCGCTCAAAAGGCTGCGTGTTAACATCGAAGTTCGAGCACCATCGCAGCACAACACTGCCCAATAACAATGCAGCAAGTTCCCGCGGAAACCGATTTCATCGTAGTAGGCGCCGGCGTGGCGGGATTGCGCGCGGCAGTCGCGCTCGCTGAAGCCGGGCGGGTCCTCGTGCTTGCCAAGCAGGAGCTGACTGAATCGGCGACGCAATATGCGCAGGGCGGCGTGGCCGTAGCACTCAGCGATGAAGATGAGATCGGCCTTCACCTGCAAGACACAATCGACGCCGGTGATGGCATTGTTAATGCCGACGCGGCCCGAGTACTCGTCGAGGAAGGCCCCGAGCGGATACATGAGCTGCTTGAGTGGGGCACGCAGTTTGATCGCACGGGAAGCAAATTGACCTTCACACGTGAAGGCGCGCACAGCCGCTCCCGCATCCTCCACGCTCATGGCGACTCCACCGGACGCGAGATGGGCCGGGCTCTGGCTGCAAAGGCCATGACTCTGCCTAACATTTCCTTCTGCGAGTTTGAATTCACCGCTGATCTGATATTGAAGGATGGATCCGTCGCTGGAGTCGAACTCATTGGTGAAGGCGGCAATCGTCACAATGTTCAAGCGTCTTCGATACTGCTTGCAACCGGCGGCGCGGGCCAGGTCTTTCGCGACACGACAAATCCCAGCGTCGCCACCGCCGATGGTGTCGCCATGGCGTATCGCGCCGGAGCCGTAGTAAGCGACATGGAGTTTGTGCAGTTTCATCCCACCGCGCTTTATGTCCCAGGCGCGCCCCGGTTCTTACTCTCCGAGGCGCTGCGCGGCGAAGGAGCATATCTGCTCAATCCGGATCTGCAGCGCTTCATGCCTGCGATTCATCCCATGGCAGAGCTGGCACCGCGGGATGTAGTCGCCCGCGCCATCGCCAGTGAGATCGTCAGGAGCACGGCAACCGATCCGGTTGTTTATCTCGATATGCGGCACCTCGACTCCGCGCATATCGCCAAGCGCTTTCCGCGAATCTATTCAACTTGCCTGAAATACAAGATCGATATCACGAAGGACCTGGTGCCAATCCGCCCCGCAGCACACTACTTGATGGGAGGAGTGAAGACGGATCTCTACGGACATACCAATGTTCGCGGCCTCTATGCCGCGGGCGAGACTGCCTGCACCGGCGTCCACGGCGCAAATCGTCTGGCGAGCAACTCGCTTCTGGAAGGGGTTGTCTATGGCGCGCGCGCAGGTGAATGCATGCGCAAGGAGATGACGTCACTCGCTCGCAATACAGTCGAGAGGAGCGCCGAAAGCAACACGAAGGATGATCCGGAAAAAGCCGAACAGGCCATCCGTGTGATTCAGAACGTAATGTGGAGATATGCCGGCGTGGTTCGCGAAGGGGCCGGATTGCAGGAAGCCATCGTCATGATCTCGGCACTGCGGGACCGACTACCTGCTCCAGTATCCCGGCGATCGTGCGAGGCCAGGAATATTCAACAGGCTGCATCATTGATCGTGCGGTCAGCAATGGCGCGAAAAGAAAGCCGCGGCGCGCACTTCCGAACCGACTTCCCCGTTCATGATGACGCAAACTTCCGCAAGCATTCTGTAATGCAGGGAGAAAAAGTCAGCTTCGAGTAGCCTCAGCTTCTAGTTGCCTTCGATTGGCGCAACGGCTTTGAGTCCTGTCCCGCAAGCACTGGATGCCTTCTCACCATCGCATACACAAAAATTCCGGCAACTATCGACGCCAAACTAGCCAGCTGCGCATTCGACAATCCAAGATAAATCCGCGGGTTGATACGAATGAACTCAACAAGAAATCGCGCCAAGCCGGATAAGATGAGAAATGCCGCCAGAATAATTCCCTGCGGCATCTCTGCGCGAATCACTTTTTCGCCCAGCTTCCACAAAATGTAAGCAAGAACCATCCCGACGATGAATTCATAGATCGGCGTGGGATGCACGCGACAATCGGCCGGCAATCCATACTCTGGGCAAACCCCGGTGGTGCTGGGAACCAATGCAGGTGGAGGAAAACTCATGCCCCATGGCAATGATGTCGGCTGTCCGTAGTCACCATCTCCAGAGAGCAGGCAACCGATGCGTCCGACGGCATAGCCCGCAGCAGTGGCCGGTGCGCATGCGTCGAGAAAAGTTAGCACGGGAATCTGGTAGCGCCGTGCAAAGTAGATCAGCGCCAGCAGTCCGGCGATAAAGCCTCCGAACCACGCGAAGCCGCTCCGGCTGAAGATTGTGCTGAACGGAGCCGCCATGAGTTGGCTGGGCGATTCCAGTACGTGATAGATCTTTGCGCCGACAACTCCGGCGACTGCACTCACGCCGATGACCATCTGCGGATCGGCCGTAAAGTTCCGTCGGCGAAAATCAGCGTTCAAAACGAAGTATGCGACTACGAACGCCGCCCACATCATCAGGCCGAATGTCCCAACGCTTAGGGGGCCGATGTTGATGAAAGGAATCATCTCTGGTTAACAGTATATTCGAGATGAATCCTGCCCGCTTTTTCGCCCTTCGTTTCGAATGTCACCTGATGTAAATTGAATCCATGTGGAAGATCATGGGACATCGCGGGCTCAGGCTGATATTTATCGCCAATATGATCTCCATGCTGGGCAGCGGGCTGAACGCCTCTGCCGTGATCTGGCACATTTTTCAGGAGACCCGGTCAGAGATGAATCTGGCTGTTCTGGTCGTGCTTCAGACCGTTCCCGCAATGCTGCTGCTTCCCTTCAGCGGGGTGGTCATCGATCGTGAAGATCGCCGACTCATGGTCATGACCCTCGATGTCCTGCGGGGACTAGTGATTCTTGGTGTCACCGTTCTCGTCTTCACGCATCAGGTGAAGTTGTGGCATTTGTATTTGATGAACATGCTTGTGGCGGCGGGATTCTGGATGTTCTGGCCGACAATCACAGCGCTCATCCAGGAACTCACGCCCGACTCCGAGTTCGTTCATGCCAATACGTTTTTGATGGCAGGCGTTCAGGGTGGATGGATGGTCGCCGGCGCCATCGTGGGATTTCTTTACAATCGCATCGGCCTGGGCGGGATCCTGCTAATTGACGTGCTGACCTACGTCGCATCTTTCCTGCTTTACTTTGGAGTGCGGAAAGGAAAGCACACCATTGCCCGTCCGGTGCATGCGTTAGCACATCTTGAAGGTGTTGGAGGAGCGATCTCGCGTTACCTCCATGAACTCAAAGAAGGATTCCAGTATCTACACGCGCGGCCTGCGGTGGTGCTGCTGGGCCTTAGCTGGGCGCTGTTCCTTGGCGCCATGTTGACGCAAGGCATAGTCACGGCTCCGCTCAGCGACCGCATCCTGCACGCTGGAGCCATCGGATATGGCAGACTGAACGGCGCGTGGGGAGTGGGCGCTTTTCTGAGCGCGATCTTTGCAGCGCGCTTCATATACAAATTCACCGCGCGCGCGACCGTCGCGATGGCAATGGCGACGCTGGCGTTGGGAATGTTCGTCGCGCCATTTTCCGGGATGGAGTGGATCGCGGTCGGCTTCTTCCTGATCATGGGAACGGCCCGCGGACTCGGAGGCATTTCCATCACCAGTTCAATGATGGAGTCAGTGCCGAAGTACATGATGGGACGCGTCCAGAATACTTTCTTTTTCGTCGGCACGCTGCTGCAGCTTTTCCTGGGAACGTTGGTGGGGACGATCGCATATCGCACCAGCCTGACTGCGGCATTCGCGATCATCGGCGGTGTCTATGTCATCGCGAGTGCACTTACGATGATTCCAGCATCGCGCGGGCCGGTTGATGCCGAAGCAGAGCTGTCGCCTGAACCCGTCGAGGTCCGCTGATGGCTACCGCCACTGCGACCGCCGCACCAAAGCGCCAGCGCGGATTCACCGATCTGTTCGCATTCCGCCGAGACCCCCTGACGTTCTTGACTACACTGTCGCAACAATACGGCGATGTGGTGCGCTATCAAATGGGACCGCGCTGGGTGGTTTTCATCAACCATCCTGACTACATCAAAGACCTGCTGGTCACCAGCAACAGCAAATTTGAAAAAGGCATGGTGCTCAAGCGGAGTAAGCGCGTTCTCGGTGAAGGACTGCTGACCAGCGAAGGCGATTTCCATCTTCGACAGCGCCGTCTCGCGCAGCCCGCATTCCATCGGCAGCGAATCGCGAATTACGCCGACGCCATGGTCCATTATGCCGATCGCATGCGCACACGCTGGATTGACGGCCAGACTCTCGACGTCCACGAAGAGATGATGCAGCTTACGCTCGCCATTGTCGGCAAGACGCTTTTCGATGCCGACATCGAATCCGACGGCCGCGACATTGGCGAATCACTCAAGACGTTCATGGATCTCTTCGGGATCATGTTCCTTCCCTTCTCCGAATATCTTGAGCGTCTTCCCATTCCGCCGATGATGCGCCTTCAGCGTGCACGCGCCAGGCTGGACGAGATTGTTTATCGGCTCATCCGCGAGCGAAGGGCCAGCGCCAATCCCGACCGCGGTGACCTGCTCTCCATGCTGCTGATGGCGCAAGACGAAGAGGGCGACGGCGGCGGAATGAGCGACGTCCAACTCCGCGATGAATCTCTCACCATCATCCTCGCCGGACATGAGACCACAGCCAATGCGCTCACATGGACATGGATGTTGCTCGCCCAGAATCCCGAAGCTGAAAGGCGCTTGCATCAGGAACTCGATTTCGTACTGCGTGGACGTCTCCCCAATTTTTCCGACCTCCCGAATCTCAAATACACAGAGATGGTCTTCGCGGAATCGATGCGTATGTATCCGCCCGCGTGGGGCATCGGACGCCGCACGATCAAAGACCATCAGTTCGGCCCATGCTGGGCGCGCGAAGGCAACATGGTGGTTTGCAGTCAGTGGGTGATGCATCACGACCCGCGCTACTATCCAGATCCGCAGAAGTTCGATCCGAACCGCTGGACTCCCGAGGCCAAAGCCGCACGACC
>JAOAPH010000218.1 GCA_025462835.1 Candidatus Angelobacter sp.
CACTCGAAACCACAGCCTTAGCGGTTCCTGAGATCACCTGTTCCGCATCAGCCCGCACCTTGGCATAATCGGGTTCTCCATCGTAGAACTTGATCAAGCCGTGGGACTGCTGTGCATAGGTGTCCAAAGAAAATTTCCGCTGTCCCGCCGCCGCTTCTTTCGGATGTTCTTTTGCCCAAGTCCATTGATCGGCATCATCAGATTCCAGAGCTACGCGGAATGTCATCTGGTTTTCCGCATTGAAAACATTGAACCAATAACGGTAATGGAAGCGTCCCCCGAGTTCAGGGAAGAACTCGGACACAAGCACTCGCTTCTCCCCGATTTCGAACATATCGCGAATATAGCTGAAGTCAGCTGGCAGAGTGCCTTTGCGCTTCAGTTCGCGAACGTGATCAAGTTCAAGGTCCCGTTCCTTCGTCATGCCGGAAAGGCTGTAGGATCGAAGCAAGCCGGCGATGTTGTGCCACTCGTCCGGCTGGAGTTCCAGAGCCCTCTCAAATCCTGCAATCGCGGCCGGATAATCTTTCATCTCCTGAGCGCAGTTACCTATCATGTTGTAAGCAAAAACATTGCTGGGAGCGGCAGCCGCGACCTCGCGATAAATCGCCAACGCGCGTGCGTAATTTCGCTGCTGAAATGCAGCCATTCCCTCGCGCAATTTAGCCGCGATAGGCCCCTCCGATTGCATTGCGGTAGGAGCTGCTGACGCACCGGATTGGGTCTGCGCAGGATTTTGCGCAATTGCAGGCGTAACGAACGCGGTTAAGAGCACACCACAGGCAGCTAAGATTTGCTTGGACAAATAAGACTCCTTCTCCAGACCGCTGCCGCATGATACGCCGACAGCGAAGAAATCGCACCAAGCTCTTGTCTGCTCAAGACTCACGGCCTTCGCGATTTTCAGTTCTTGGCATGCATGCCCAGAAGCAACTTCTTAAATTCATCATCGTTCTTCATCTTGTCAAAGGCGGGATCATCTAGGGCTTCCACTTCCGAAAACCCACGCTCCACCGCCGTTTTCAGCGCGCGCATTGTCTTCTTCTTGTCGCCCGAGAGACAGTACGCCCTGGCCTGCTCATAATACGGAGCTGCGGACTTCGGAGAAAGCTCGCTGACGAGCTCAAAGTTAATGATGCCCTGCGAGTAGTTGCCTTTGGCAATTTGTGACTGCCCGGCCTCATACAGGTGCGCCAGGATTTGGCTTCGGGCGCGTCGGCGTACTCGGTTTTGCGAAGTGCCCTGCGGGTCTTCCGCCGCGTGCTTCAACTCCTGCCATTTGTCGTCTATGCTCGCGAGAATGGTATGGCGCTCGGCGGGTGAATCCTGGCTCGAGTTCAACGCAACCATGATCTGCCCGGTAAGGCGTTCCTGTTCCGCTATTTCGTCTTGCTCCCGCTTTCGGCCTTCCGCAAACCCTTTGGTCTTTTTCAACCGCTCCCCGACGCCAGCAATTCGGCTGAGGTCATGTAATTGGTTGAAATCCTGGATGATCTTCTGATATTGCCGGTACGCGGCGTAGATGTCGCCGGAATTTTCAGCAGCCTTGACCTTTGTTATGGCGGCGTCGAACTGCGCCGTAATTAAAGCATCATCTTTGGCAATCAGGACCTTGCGCATTGCGTTCAGCTGAAACCATTCAAATGCTTCATTAACCACTTCGACTGGTGCCCATTGGTGCGGGCCGGGGAATTCGCGAATTCGGCTTATCGCTCCCACTTTATCGAGATCATGGCCGAGTTGCACCAACTCCGGATGGTTGAAATCAAGATCGCCGATCGAAGCAAAAAATACAAAAGGGACATCTTTCGTCGGCGACTGCGATTGAGGGAAGCCAGCGCCGTTCGCAAATACTCCCGCAATGCAGCCACACTGAAGCGCGACCAATGTGGCAACTCGGGCGCCTCCGGAAAATCCCGTCGTATAAACCCGCCGTTCATCGATGGGGAACCGCTCTTGAGTATCGCGCGAGAGAGCCTTTATCGCCTCAGATTGTGCTGTGATCGGCCCATTTTTTGAATTGTTGGATCCCACCACGATGTACCCGTATTTTTCCGCAGCATCTTTCATCAGGTCTACGGGAAGATGCCCTTTAGCCTCCGGGTCGAATGCATACATGATGGGCCATTTTCGAGCAGGGCTGTAGTTGGAGGGCAGAAAGAGGGCGTAGCTTTGTTTGGCATCGGAGAGGGTGACCACTTTGGGGACTACGACACCCGTTGGAATATGGGCAGGTTTAGATTGAGCGGCGCAAACACAACACGAAATCAGCAGGAGCAACCAACCGCACGCTCTTGCTTGCTTACCTCTCACGGCACCTTTGGGATCTTCTGCTTTTCAAACTCCGCTACCTTCTGCGCAAATTCTTTCACGTCGCGCAAGCCGTCAAAGTCCTGCACAATCCTGCTATACGCGTAATGCGCTTCAGCTTTGTCTTTGGACGACTTTGCGCCTTCCGCAGCTTTTTCAAATTGGCTGGAGACAAACTCCGCATCCACCGGTTTCAGTCCCTTCTTCATCGCCTGCAACTCAAACCATTCGATACCTTCCCACCATAATTCTGTCGGGGCCCACTGGTGTCCACCAACAAAGTGCCGGATGCGGCTGCTGAATCTTGCGTCATCAAGTTGTTTTGCCAGCTCAATGATCTCGCGATAATTGATCTCCAGCACGCCGGTGGTTGCAAAGTAAAGGAAGTGATCTTCCGTGGAGGGCTTCATATTCAGGGGAAATCCCGCACCGTGCGAGAAGACTCCGGTCACACATTGGCAGCGCAGCGCGATGATGGTGGCCAGCCGTCCGCCGCCGGAAAACCCTGTGAGATAAATACGTTTGTCATCGATAGAGAATCGCTTGTGCGTGTCCTTCAACATGATCTCTGCGGCTTCGATGTCGGGATTCACCGGGCCGTTCTCCGAGTTGTTCGAGCCGGCGACAATGTACCCGTATTTCTCCGCCATTGGTTTGAGCATGTCCACAGGATTGACGCCGCGGGCGCGCGAATCAAACGCGTAGATGACCGGCCATTTTTTCTGCGGCGTGTAGGAGGAAGGCACATACAGCGCATAGCTGTGGTGTGAATTGCTGAGAGTGACCACTCGCGGTATCACTTTGCCCGTGGCGATTTCGGGCAGCTTCTGATCTAACTCGGGAGCCTGCGCAAGTGCCGATAAGCAAGTCGCCGCCAGCACAAATAGCAGACGTATCGCTCTCTTCGAATTTGACATGGCAGGCGCAATGCTCATAGGTTCAATGCGATGCCGCGCGCAGAGCCCGATTCCGACATCATCTTTTACGACGGCACTTGTGGCCTCTGTCATTGGTTTGTCCAGTGGGTGCTGGCCCGCGATCCAAATGGCGTCTTCAAGTTTGCCCCGCTGCAAGGCGACTCGTTTCAGAAAATTGTTCCGCCGAACTTGCGCGTGAACTTGCCGGACAGCATTGTTGTCCGCGATCAGGCCGGGGAAATCCTCACGCGTTCCTCGGCGGCACTATACATGATCGATCGACTGCACTTGCGCGGCTTTTGGCGACCCCTGCTGTTTGTTGCTCGGTGGATGCCACGCGCGGTTCGCGATCTCTTCTACGATCTCATCGCCAGTGTTCGATACCGCATCTTCGGCCGAAAAGAATCAATGTGTCCAATACTGCCGCCGCATCTGCGAACCCGCTTTCTCGATTGACTACTTGGTTTCAACCGGAGCCGCTGTCGCGGTATCCATCGCTATTTTCCAATCACCTTTATTGTCGCGCTTCCACACGCGAGCGTAATAGCCTTTGTTACTGCCCTCCTCGTATGTCCCATACGCATAGCCAAGATCGCCTGAACTCGCGACGTCAGCTTTCATCGGCACCCATTTTGTCTGCGTCTTCCCGATGCTGACGTGTGACTTGATAGCCGCGCTGCCGACGTACGGTTGTGTGCCGTCCCGATTCATTCGTGCTTCGTAGTCGAGGAATCGGGCGTAGGCTTCCGCCTTGGAATTCGATTCTGAGATGCTCGAGAATTGTCGTTCCGCATCAAGCAAACTCTGGCGATCGGACTCGAGATCGATTTTCCCGCGCGCGTGGTATTTGCTTTGCGTGCCAGACTTGACCGAACCCGAATGCATGATGGGCGCACCAACAGGCGCCTCGATCCCATAATCCAACACTACTTTCCATTCTCCATTCGCTTGCTTCTTCCAAATGGAAAAGAAATAACCCTGCCGGGCCGGCGCTTTCTTTGCGTTGTCGGTGAGAACATACGGTCCGGTGGTGAAACCCAAATCGCCGGCTTGTGAGACATTGGCAAACACGGGATCCCAATCCAGTGTCATCGGCGGAGGCTTAGGCGGATCCTGTTGCTTACTAAAAGTCTCCTTGACGTTCACCGGGCCGGGACTGAACTCCACGCCATCGGGCGCGAAGAACGCGAGAAAGGCATCGCGCATGTTGGTATCCACTGACGCTCTTGCGAATCGGCGTTCAGCGTCCACCATCGACTTCAACGCGCCCATCTGCTGTTGTGCCGATGCGGCGAACCCCGCGTACAGCACTGATGTCGTGATCACCGCCAAGCGTATAGAAGTTCTCATCAGCCACCTCGTCTGCAGCACACAATAGTAATCCAGGTCGCCCGTTCCCCATCCGCGGGGGCCGCAATCCCGATGCTACAATAAAGGTTTAGCCTACCCCAGTAGTTCACACAGAAGCGCCTGGGGCTGTAGAAATTTAGCCCCCGAAACGGATAGCCGTGGATCGCGCACACATTCGAAATTTTGCCATCATTGCCCATATTGACCATGGCAAATCCACGCTCTCAGACCGCTTGCTTGAGCTGACAGGATCGCTCACCGCGCGCGAAATGCAGGCTCAGGTCCTCGACGCCATGGACCTGGAGCGCGAGCGCGGTATCACCATCAAGGCCCATGCCGTGCGCATGAACTACACGGCCAAGGACGGCCAGCTTTACCAGCTCAATCTCATTGACACTCCGGGACACGTAGATTTTTCCTACGAAGTCTCGCGATCGTTAGCGTCGTGCGAAGGCGCGTTGCTAATCGTCGATGCATCGCAGGGCGTCGAAGCGCAAACGCTGGCGAATGCATATCTGGCGATCAACAACGGCCTTGAGATTATCCCCGTGATCAACAAGATCGACCTGCCCAGCGCCGACGTCCCACGTGTAAAAGAAATGGTCGAGACCGCTGTTGGCATCGATTGCACTAATGCGCTCTTGGTCAGCGCGAAAACCGGGCTGGGTGTTGAGGATGTGCTTGAGGCCATCGTCAAGCGCCTGCCGCCACCGACAGGAATTCCCGAAGCTCCGCTGCAAGCGCTGGTCTTTGATTCCTGGTTCGATCCCTATCGCGGCGTGATCGTCCTCGCTCGCATCATGAACGGGACAATGCGCAAGGGCATGAAGATCCGCCTGTGGTCGAACAAGAAGACATTCGATGTCGAATCGCTCGGCGTGCTAACCCCGAAGCCGGTGGAGATCGATCAGCTTGAGGCGGGCGAAGTTGGCTTCTTCATTTGCAACATGAAGAACGTTGCCGATTCCAAGATCGGCGACACCGTCACCGAGGAAGACCGTCCCGCGCTCGAAGCACTAGAAGGCTTTGAAGAACTCAAGCCCATGGTATTCGCGGGAATCTACACCGTGGACACGCACGAGCACACGCTTCTGCGCGATGCCCTGGAAAAATTGCGGCTCAACGACTCGTCCTTCTTCTTTGAGCCGGAAAGCTCCGTGGCGCTCGGATTCGGATTCCGCTGCGGCTTTCTCGGCCTGCTGCACATGGAGATCATCCAGGAGCGGCTGGAGCGCGAGTATAACCTCGATCTCATTATCACCGCGCCCGGCGTGCGTTATCGCATTACTAAGACGGACGGTACCGTCGTGGAAGTGGACAATCCCTCAAAATGGGTTCCCACCACCGAGACGGAGAAGATCGAAGAACCGGTCATTACCGCGACCATCCTCACTAACGAAGAATACGTGGGCGGAATCCTCAAGCTGGTGGAGGACAAGCGCGGTAAGCAGAAGAATTTTGAGTACGTCACTTCCAACCGCGTGATGTTGACCTATGAACTTCCGCTGAATGAGATCGTTCTGGATTTCTATGACAAGTTGAAATCCGTCTCGCGCGGATACGCATCACTCGATTACCACCTCTCGGGTATGTGGGTTTCGCCGATGGTGAAGTTGGACATTCTGGTCTCGGGCGAACCGGTGGATGCGCTGTCGATCGTCGTCCATCAGGATTTTGCCTACGACCGCGGACGCGCATTGGTCGCGAAGATGAAAGAACTCATCCCCCGGCAAATGTTTGAAGTCGCCATACAGGCCGCCATCGGCGCAAAGGTGATCGCGCGGGAAACCGTGGGCGCCATCCGCAAGAATGTCATTGCAAAATGCTACGGTGGTGACATTTCCCGAAAAAGAAAATTGTTGGATAAGCAAAAAGAAGGAAAGAAACGGATGAAGCGTATCGGCAAGGTGGACATCCCGCAGGAAGCGTTTCTCGCCGTGCTAAAAGTGGGCGAGTAATTGCTAGCCAGCCGAACCTTCCAAAAATCTGGTCAAATCCTGCTCAAATCTTTTGCGCCATCTAAGCCCCTGAAAATGGGGCTTTTGATTTTCATAGTGTGCAAAACGGGTGCATTTATGAGCAATTCGCATTTGGTTGCACACGCCGCTAAACATGTTTTTTGCTGATGATTTCAGACGGTTTGCATCTGCTCCGGGATAGATGCAAAGAGTGTAAGCTGCTGAAATTAGGCGACTAGAAATTTTTACCTCGCGCCTTTCCACAGGCTTTTCCACAAAGCTTAGGAAAAGTCGATTTGCACAGCATTTACACAGCAGATGATGTACTTCAGCCGCTGTCCCAGTTGGGCAAATTCCCCGTCAATTCCTCTTGTGTAACAATGACCAGTGGCCACTCGCACCAAGTCAGTTAAGCGGACCGCGCTCTCGACTCGTGAAGTTCGCGCCATCTCTCGCGTACTGTCCGATCCACGCCGCTATCAGATACTCCAGCGGATAGCGGCCCAGCACTGCACAGCCTGTTCCGATCTCTGTTCCACATTCCCAATCAGTGCAGCCACGATCTCCCATCATCTGAAAGAGCTGGAATCTTCCGGACTCGTCGAGACTACGCGTCGAGGCAAGTTCCTGGATGTGGTTTTTCGGCGCGATATATGGGACGCCTACCTGGCCGAGCTCAATAAACTTTAACCAATCTGAATCTTCTTCCGCTGCCATACATCAATTCGATGGTTGTCTAATTATCGAACGAAGGATTGAGAGAAGATCATGAGCAGTCTAAAAGGAAAAGTAGCAGTCGTGACCGGGGCGTCCAAAGGGATTGGCGCGTCCATTGCTGAGCACTTGGCCGAGCAAGGGGCATCCGTGGTTGTCAATTATTCAACCAGCAAGTCTGGCGCTGACGCCGTTGTAAAACGCATTACCGCAAAGGGTGGCAAGGCACTCGCCGTGCAAGCTGATGTCTCCAAGCCTGCGGACATCACGCGCCTCTTCGCAGAAACGAAAGTCGCATATGGAAACTTGGACGTACTGGTGAACAACGCTGGCGTGTACGAGTTTTTGCCGCTGGAAGGTGTTACTTCTGAACACTTCCATAAGTTGTTCGATCTGAATGTATTGGGCCTGCTGCTGACTACACAGGAAGCAGTGAAGCTGATGGGTAATGGAGGCGGCTCGATTATCAACATCGGCTCCACCGCTGGCCACATGCCGCCTGCAACTGCCTCCGTATACAGCGCGACTAAAGCAGCTGTGGATGCAATCACCATCGCGCTCTCAAAGGAACTGGGCCCCAGGAATATCCGCGTGAACTCACTCAATCCGGGCATGGTTGAAACCGAAGGGGTGCACTCAGCCGGCTTTATGGGAAGCGACTTCCAAAAGGCGTTCGAATCACAAACTCCGCTAGGACGCATCGCACAACCTAACGACATCTCAGGCGCCGCGGCGTTCTTTGCTTCCGATGCAGCTGCCTGGGTGACAGGACAATCGTTGCTGGTAAACGGTGGCCTGACACTATAAGCCGTCAGAGATGAAATCAATGCACCAGTGCTGGACCACGGTAGTTCAGTCGCCATGCTGCAAATCGCGCGTGATCAAACCGATCCTGATGTCCCTATCGGCCTCACGCGCGATGTCGATTGCCGCTGCCACATCAGAGAACGCCAATTTATCGTCGCCCTTCACGAACATGATTTTTTCTGCGCGAGTCTTGTAGATCTCGGCGAGCCTTGCTCGCAGTTCCTCCCAGGTTGAAGTGCTTTGATTGATCGTGATTTTCGGCGGGCCACTTTGCTGGTATGACAATTCAAGTACGACGGTCGTTTCCGGCGGCGGAGCTGAGTTGCTCGGAGGCGGCTGCGGCACCTGCGCTTCGAGCCCAAACTTGTTTTGCGGTTGGATCATCATGAAGATGATCATCAGCACCAACAGCACGTCGATAAGCGGCGTCACGTTGATCTCCGGCTTCATTCCGCCGCCGCTACTTAGGCCCATTCCCATTTCGTCCTCCTCAAATCAGGTGTTCGAACCTTCTAGTTCAGTCTGAAGTTCACGGTGATCTGTGTCTCCACTTCGACTGGTTCGCCATTGAGAACGTAGGGACGATATCGCCATTGGCTCACCGCTTCCCGCGCAGCCCGAACGAGCAGAGGATGTCCACTGACCACATGCAGCGATTCGATCTCTCCGCTCTTGCTGATGATCGCTGTGAGCGTCACCGCGCCTTCGGTGCGTGTGGTCACTGCGATCTGCGGATAAAGGGGCTGCACCTGGTGGATCAAATCGCCTGCGTTCATCGTGGATACTCGCACCGGTTTGGACGGTGGCGCCGGTTTCGGGATTGAGATCCGGTTTCCGTTTAGTGCGTCTGCAGGGAAGTTGGAATGGTTTCCGATAAGAGGATTCGGCACCGGAACCGGATCGGCATCTGCCTGGTGGCGAACCGGCCCGTAATGAACTCCCGAGTCATGGACCGTGATTATCGGCGTGCTATGGACGAACTCAGAAGACCCACCGGATGGTTGCGTATTCTCTCTGGGAGCGACTTGCGGCAAAGGCTCTGAATAGATCGGCACCGAAACTGGCACCGCCCGATGTAGCGCCATAACCTCCGGATACAGTGACGGCAGAACCACAAGCGCGGCAAGCACCAGTGCCTGCAATGAAAACGAAGCCGTGGTCGCCCAGCCTCTCCCCGTCCTTCGCGTTGCTCCGGATTCCAAAAGTGTGTCGGCAAACATAAGCACCTCCTGCGAGATTGAATCGCTTGCAGGCAATAGACACCCGCAGTGCATCAGTTTGTGCCGTGTTTATTTTTTTTGCGGGCGGAACTTGCCGACGGGCTGCGGTGTCGCCACTTCCAGATTGCCCACTGCCAGGTAAATTCTTTGTCCCTTGACAGCAGGCCGGGAATCTCATAACTTAACGGTGTTAACTTAACGCTGTTAAGTATTTGTTACTCAGTAAACAGAGGTCAACAAAGTGGGATCGAACGAAAGACGCGAACGCGAGAAGCAGCAGGTCCGGCAAAGGATTCTCGAAGCCGCGCGCGAACTCTTCGTCAAGCAGGGCTATGAGGCTGTGACCATGCGCCAGATCGCGCAGAAGATCGAGTACACCCCCACTGCGATCTATTTCCATTTCAAGGACAAGGAAGAGCTTCTCAAAGAACTTTGCGGACAAGACTACCGCAAGCTTGCGGGAGTGTTTCAGGACTTGGGCAGCGTCCGCGATCCCTTGCAGCGACTCTATCAACTTGGCTTGGCGTACATGGATTTCGGCCTACAGTTCCCGAACCACTATCGCCTGATGTTTATGACGCCCCGTCCCCATCCGCTGCATGACGAAGAACTGGTTCAAAAGGGCAATCCCGTAGAGGACGCCTATGAATTCCTGCGCACCACCGTCAGCGAATGCCTGATCTGGGGCTACATGAGGCCGGAGTACAAGGACCCCGAATTGATCTCGCAAATGCTTTGGGCTGCGATCCACGGCCTCACCTCATTGCACATCGTGCTTTCTGGCGACAAATGGATCCAGTGGCGCCCCGTTCGCAAGATCGCGGAAGCCATGCTTGACACACAGATCCGTGGACTCACTACTCGCGATGCAGGCGCAAAGATCGACAAGAGTGGAGTGTTAGAAGTTGTAGCAAAGAGCCCGTTGATGATGAAAGCGGCCACAACAAAGAAAAGATCTGGGACGGCTGCAAAGTCGACCGGCAAGAAGCGTAAATAATATGGTCGACCTCGCATTCAAAAGCCTGCTGCATGACAAGCTGAAGTTCGCGATCACTGTCGCCGGAGTGGCGTTCGCGGTGATGCTCGTCTTCGTACAGGTGGGACTGTTCATGGGCCTGATGGACAACGCCACCATCACCATCCAGAACATCAGCGCAGACCTGTGGGTCACCTCGAAGAACACTCCGAATATCGATTTCTCGCACGCCTTCCCGCAAGCCTATGTCGAGCGGGTGCGGACGATCCCCGGCGTTGAGCGCGCGGACAATCTCATCATCTGGTTCTCGCAGCTCTCCTTGCCCAGCGGCGCGCAAGAAGGTACTGAGATTTATGCGCTCGAGGACTTCTCCAAGTGGAACCTGCCCTGGAACATCCAGTCGGGAGATGTCGAGCAGCTGCGCCGCGGACGCTACATCATGATGGACAACTCCGCCATCAAGCGATACGGAAAATTTGAAGTGGGCGAGTATCGCGAGATCAACGAGTCGCGCTTCAAAATCATCGGTCGCACACGCGACGCGCGCTCCTTTACCACCACGCCGTTGACCTTCATGGATTATCGCCTGGTGCAAGGCCTCAATCAGCAGCAACTCACCAACCGCACAACTTACATCCTGGTGAAAGTCGCGTCCGGGGCTGACATCAATACCGTGCAGAAAGAGATTCAGCGCAGGCTTCCTTTCAATGACGTTTACACAAAACAGCAGTGGGCAAACAAATCACGCTCTTACTGGATCGTGAATACCGGTCTTGGATTGAACATGGCGGTAACGGTTTTTCTCGGATGCCTCGTCGGAATCGTGATTGTTGCCCAGACTTTGTACAGCTCGACGATGGAGCACCTCAAGGAGTTTGGAACGGTGAAGGCGATCGGCGGTAGCAACGCCGATATCTATTCCATCCTGACCAAGCAGGCCTCGATCGCTGCGATCGCGGGATACGTTGTCGGCGCGGGCATGGCCTATGGACTTCGTCCCGCGATGGCCAAAGTGGATTTGAAACTAATGATCTCGAATGAACTGTCAGTGATGGTCTTTGTCGGGGCGCTGGTATTGTGCCTCGGCGCAGCAATGATCTCATTCCGCAAAGTCGCCTCGATCGATCCCGCACTGGTCTTCAGGACGTGATGAGGGTGATGCAGACCGGGTGACCTAGGCCGGGCAGAAGGAATCGGCTGGAGCAGGGCCGGGCGGAACAGGAATCGGGCGGCGCAGGGCTTCAGCCCTGCATTACCAGGCAATTAGAAATGGGGCTTTAGCCCCTGAGGAACCATGAACGTACTCGAAACACAAAACGTGACCAAGGTCTTCCAGGAAGGACGCGAGCAGGTTAACGTCCTCAATGGCGTCTCGCTGGCTCTGGAAGCCGGTGAGATCGTCGCCCTGGAAGGTCCATCAGGTTCCGGCAAAACGACTTTCCTATCCATTGTCGGCTGCATCCTCACGCCCAGCAGCGGACGAGTCTTCGTGGACGGCGAAGAAGTGGACTCCCTGAATCCCGCGCAATTGCCCGAGATCCGCAAGAAGTCCATCGGCTTCGTATTCCAGCAATACAATCTTTTTCCCTCGCTCACTGCCTTAGAGAACGTTCAGTACGCGCTGAAGATCAAAGGTAAGACTGGCCCTGCGGCGCGCAAGGAAGCTGATAAAGCGTTGGAGAGCGTAGGTCTCACGGACCGCAAAAATTTCTTGCCTCGTGATCTCTCCGGCGGACAAAAGCAGCGCGTCGCGTTGGCTCGTGCCTTGGCCGGAGCGCCTCCGCTCATGCTCGCCGACGAACCCACCGCCAATCTCGACACGCAACTCGGAACTCAGATCATCGAGCTCTTTCGCGAATCAGCCAAGCGTGACAATCGCGGCGTGCTCATCGTCACTCACGATCCCAAAGTCAGGACCATCGCCGACCGCGTCTTGCAGATACGCGACGGCCGCATCTTGCAGTAGAAAGGTTTTTATGAAAAGAACGCTCTTATTTCTTGCTGGATTGATAGTCGTCGCCGCAATGATCTTCCAGGCACGCTCGTTCAATGCAAATGCCAACATTCCTTCGAACGGCAAGGACGCCGTCGCGCCAACCAATGACTCTCGCCGACACCGAATCACCGCGGAAGGCCGCGTGAGCACCTATCCGGGTGCTCAGGTGATTGTTGCCAGCGACGCTGCCGGCACCGTTGTCCGCCTCTTGGTGGACGAAAAGAGTGTCGTCCACGCCGGAGATGTTATCGCCGAGATCCGCGCCGAGGATACCCGTGCCGCCATTGCGCAAGCCCGCGCGCGAGTGAACGAATCGGATGCCGACGTCCGTCTATTTGAGACCGAAGTGAATCGCTCGAGCGAGTTATATGAGTCCAAGGTCGGCACGAAGCAAGCTCTTGACCATGCCCGCCGCGACTTGGACGCAGCCCTTGCCCGTCGCGAAACTGCATCCGCCGACGCGCGGCGCTTGGAAGCCATTCTCGACAAGACGCTCGTGCGCGCGCCAATCAGCGGCGTCGTCACTCTGCGCAGCGTTCAGCAGGGAGAGTCGGTGAAGGAACAGCAGCCTATCGTCACCATCGCCGACTTGAAAAAGATAAGGCTTGAAGCCGAAGTCGACGAATTCGACGCCGGACGCGTCACCCTCGGTAGTGAAGTCACCGTCAAGGCGGAAGGTTACGACGGCCAGCAATGGATGGGGAAGATCGAAGAGATCCCCGATTCCGTGGTCGCGCGCAAACTGAAGCCCGAAGACCCGGGCCGACCGACTGACACCCGCGTCCTGCTCGTCAAAGTCGCACTGCTGGAAAAGACTCCACTGAAGCTGGGGCAGCGCGTCGAGATGGAGATCAAAGGGAAGTAATAGCGGGTTTGCAGAAAACAAAAGGCCGTCCCAAAAGGACGGCCTTCGTTGTTACAGGATCAATCTTATTTCGGTGGCGGTGTTGTTCCGGTGGTCGCGGGCTTCTTCGCCGGGACAGGTGTCGCCGGCCTTGAGCCAGGCGTTGAAGGCTTCACTGCCGATGGTGCGCTCACGGGAGGCGCCGCCACGCCAGAAGCTGAGTTATAGGCTTCCACGATTGCAGGAGTGATGTCCACCTGCTCAGACCTCCAAAGTACGGGTGTCTGCTGGCTGGAGACATCGATGATCACGGCCAGGTTGTTGGCCTTTGCGTATTTGTCGATGACCTCAACCATCTTGTTGCCAATGCGGTTGGCCAACTCGTTCTGCGCTGTCTGGAATTCGCCCTGCGCATCGTCCAGCGCGCGCTGCAGGCTCTTTTGCTTTTGCTCGATGATCCGGACGCGGCTGGCGCGTTCGTCTTCATTCAGCTTGTCCTGCTGGGCAGTAAGCTGCTTCTTCAACGATTCCACTTCATCGTTCAACGACTTCAGCTCAGCTTGCTTCGGTTCAAACTTCTTGCTCAGCGCCTCAAAATCTCGCCGGCCTTCGTTGGAACCTACGATCGCGCCCTGAATGTTGATGACGCCGATTTTATTCGGCACTACGGCGGTGCCAGCCTGGGCGTAGGCAACGGCACTGAACACCAATGTAAGAACTAGCAGGGAAGCGGACTTGCGGGTGGTGTTGATCATTGGACGTTCTTCGAACTCCTTCAGGATCTGCTCACAGATGTGTTTTGAAATTTTACGGAGGACGCGATTCAGGAAGCCCTCTCCATGTCCCGATTGCAATCTCGTTTCAACCTAGCGGGACGCCCGTGAAGGGCATTTGCTTCCGGACGCCGGCAGCGCCCTGAGTTGCTTAAACGAGTGCTTTTCATTATAGCAAACCGCTGTTTTTGTGCCTATAAACTTGCCTTCAACTACCCCTTAAAACGTTGTTGCCACCGTGAAACGGAACGTCTTTCTTGGTTCCTTCAAGACAAAGTCCGGTGCGAACGATTGCAGGGCCTGGCGAAAGGTAAAATCGCCTGCAGCCCCGGCAGGGAATAGGTTTCTCGTGATCTGGTTCTGTGCGTTGGTCGTCGTGTCCAACAACAAAGGATTGTATGCGTAGTAGATCCTGAACGGCGCGTTCACGATCGGCAAGATCACTTGCAGTTCAAGTCCGGTGGAGAGGCGTGGCACAAAATTTGTTCCCGGGATCGTACTCAGTGTGCTGCTGAAAAGCGGCAGTCCGCCCGGTTGTCCCGGCAATGCTCCGCCAGTGCACGGCACGGTAGCCACTGTCGAGCAGGTCCCTCCGAACAATGTTGTATTCAGATTCGTCACTTGGGTATCGGTCAACCGCAGTTGCGAAGTGCGCGCGACAAAATTCAGCCCGCCATCGGCGAATGCGGCGATGGTAACGGGCCCAACGATCGGCACCCTATACTCCAGGTTTCCAACGATATTCGTGTCGCCACCGGGAACTGTGATCCGCTGAATGGGAATAGGGATCGTCACGTTACCGCGCAGCGGATTGGTTGGATCCACCGGCACTGGACTGCCGTCCGGGTTTGTAAGTGTGATGTTCACCTTGTCCGACAAGAAAACGTATGGCGAGATCGTGCGCGTATCGAAGCCGCGAAGATCGTTGTCGCCGCCCGAGTAGAAGCGCTCCTGCGGAGGCGCAACCAGTCCGCGATACCCGGTGATGAATGACCCTTGTATCCGATATCCCAGCGTCTGCGAGCCCTCGCGGTTGGGCCGGAAGTTGTGCATCGGGATGTATTGCTTCCACTCCACAATGGGACGGATCGCAGCTACGTTGCCACCAATGCCGGAGATCTCACCGCCTGCAAAAATGCTCTTGCCATGGTGCGGACGCTGCGGATTATCAATATTGCTGTACGAGAACGAAGGGATCAGCTTGCTGGTGATTACGCCCTTCAGAGCGTCAGGCCCCGAGACGTTGCGGAATGCGAGTTGTGAAAACAGGTCCTGCGATGCCGTGCTGAAGGTGGTCACCGTCGAAGTGTCGAACGAGTAAGTCAGGCCTATGCGCTTCAACGACCGTCGCAGCGGATAACTCAG
>JAOAPH010000227.1 GCA_025462835.1 Candidatus Angelobacter sp.
ATTGGTGGCCTCGCCTGCAACGGAGAAGTCCGGTTGATGGGAAATCAGCAAACCAACAGCTGCCCGAACCAGCGGATCGTCGTCCGCAATCAGGACTCTCACCGCGTCAGTTCTCGCGCGCACTGTCTTCTTTACGTTCATGAAATTTCCGGTTGTCGTACTAGTGGCTGTCATTCCAACTGGTATATCGGCAGTGGACAGGCAAGAAATTAGCGGCCTTGCCAAGGTATGTCAACAAAAACCTTCTTTCTTTTAGAGGACGTTTTGGCAGGAATGCCAGATCGGCACAAGTACGAGTGGGCCTGGTGATTCGCCCATTTGGCGGGATTAATGATTTTGCGCGCAGTGCCGATAGAGACCTTGGTTACAAATAATTTCCGGAGCTAGCTAATGTCCACTCAGCCACGCGCGTTTCAATCTGATTCTGCAACCCTACGCACCAACTCCTACGACCAATTGGGAGGCATGTCGGGCGTCTCCGCCGCCGTAAGACGGTTCTATAAAGAAATGTCACACGACCCCATTCTGCACCCATATCTCCGCGAAACGGATCTAACTTGGCTCGTCGCCCGCCAGACCCAATTTGTGGCCCAGACATTGGGAGCGGCCATCAACTATAAAGGGCCGTCCATGAAGGCCGTCCATGCATTCTTGGGGATTACCGAACGACACCGGTGGATCGTGGAACAGCATCTTTCGCTGTCCCTGGCACACGCGAAGCGGGGACTACGGCCGTCGGTAGCTAAGGCAATCGTGTCTCTGGTGCAGGCAGTTTAAGACAAAATCACCGGCGCCTCTGCGATCCGTTCCGCCATTACATCTGTGCCTATCTTCGTTTCTCCTTTGCCACGAATCAAATCGGTACTTGATAGCGGCGCAGCCGGATTGCTGCCGCAAGAAATACGGCGGCAACTACGAGGCCGACCCACAGACCCGGGCTGGTGAGGAATGTACCCGGCGTGAGGTGGGCTAACGGACGCATTGAGGCCATTCCGGCGACAAAATTACCGCCGTCATCGCTGGCGCCGGCGAGGCGCTGAAAGAGCATGACCGCGAAATGCGTGCTGTTGAAAGCGACCTTCTCGATCACGCAGATCGCGAGCAATGGCAAGCCGGCCCACAGGAATGTCGCGCGCCGCGCCCAGCCTGAGACCAGCAGCAGCCAGCCGTAGATGGGCGCGTACCAGATCGCATGCGCGGTCATCAGGTGATAAAGGAGCATCAGTGACATCTCAAAAAATGACATCCGCGTCCACAGCGTCGAGACACTGAAACCGGACATCACCAGGACTACGCTGCTCAGCAGCAACATGATCATCTGCGTGGTCACGGCGACCACGAACGTGACCAGCGGCAGCACCACCAGTGGAACGCTGAACTTTGAGAGTACGGTGACCACGTCGGAAACCGGCAACGACTTCCAGAACAGGATGCTTCGGTCGCGGCGTTCGCCGTGCAACGCGTCGAGACAATAGAACACGCCGACGACAAAAGTGGTCAGCATCATCAGTCCGGCAATGAAAAAATACGGCTGCTGGATGAGCTCGCGCTGCCGCATCGGAGCGAGCTCCGATAGGCCGCGCACCTGGTGCGGCAGACCGATCATACTGATCGAGAAACCGAGAAGGAAAACGGCAGCCACGGCGACCGGCGCGATATAGATCGAGCGGTTCTCCCACAACTCGCGCTGCACCGCCCAGTACATTTGCCGGGCCGCCGAAATAGCCGCCGGCGCGCTCAACTGCGATTCCATGGGAGACTCGGACATGGCGTTCGATTGAGTACTCATTGAGTCGCTCCTTGTGCCTGGCCGGCGTGATTTCCCACGACCGCAACGAACAAATCAGCGACGCTCGGCGTACGTACTTCGCCCAGCCCAGCGAGTTGTTGCCGATCGACAGCATAGAACAGCATGATGCTTCGACCGAGCAGCTGGCGCTCGTGCACCGGCTTCAGCGCCCGCGCTGCGGCAGCGTGCTCGGGATTTACCGTCACCTCCACATAGCGCGACTCGATCTCTTCCATGCTGCTGTTGAATACGATGCGCCCCCGATTGATGAACATCAGATCGGTGAGGACGTGTTGGACCTCTTCCACCTGGTGTGTCGTCACCACGATAGTGCGGCTGCGATCGAAGTAATCGTTCAGCAGCGAATCGTAAAACTGCTTGCGATACAGGATGTCGAGGCCAAGCGTCGGCTCGTCCAGCACCAGCAATTTCGCATCGATCGCCATCACCAGTGCGAGATGCAGTTGCGTTACCATGCCCTTCGACAGCTCTCTGACCTTGCTGGCACGGCCGATTGTGGTCTTCGCCAGAAAACCTTCCGCCTTCGCGCGATCGAATCGCGGATGCACGCCGGCTACGTAGTCGAGTGCCTGCGAAACCCTGATCCAGCGTGGCAGCACCGCGACATCGGCAATGAAGCAGACATCGCGCATGAGCTCGTCGCGCTCGTTCCACGGGTCGCGCCCGAGTACCCGCAGTTCGCCCTGATATGGGGTGAGGCCGAGGATCGCATTGAGCGCAGTAGTCTTACCCGCGCCGTTGGGGCCGATGAGCCCGAGGATGCGGCCCTCTTCCACGCGCAGATCGACGCCGTCCAACGCGACGGTTGTACCGAAGGCCTTGCGCAAGCCGCGCGCTTCTATACATGCCATGGCTTCATCGCTCCTTATCTTTAGTTTTCGACTTTGACTCTGGGGTTTTCGACGACGCAACATCCGAAGACGATCGGCGTTTTCCGCCGTCCAGCAGTTCTTCCGTCTTCAGGCCAAGCCGCTGAATTGTCGCGTAGATTCTAGGCCATTCTTCCTCGAGAAACTTCTGCCGTTCACCCTGCAGCAACAGATTGCGTGCGCCGGCATTGATGAACATCCCCAGGCCCCGTCTGCTCTCCACTAGCCCCTCGTCCACCAGTTGCTGGTAGCCCTTCAGGACCGTCAGCGGATTGACCCTGTATTCGGCCGCGACATTGCGCACGGAGGGCAGCGGATCGCCTTCCTTGAGAACTCCATCGAGTATCATCGCCACCACACGGTCGCGAAGCTGGCGGTAGATCGGCTGATTGTCATTCCACTCACGGTCCATGAGGTTTTCAGGATACCTTGTGCCCGGGATCGGCCACTGCTATTTCGTCCTCTGCAGATCGAAGCGCGCATGGATGGGCTTGTCCCCCGGCATCATGTACGTCCATTCTTCAGTGTGATGGTTCGCATCAATCATCGTGAAGACCGCGTGGTGCATGTGTCCGTGCTGCGTGCCACCGGAGACGTCCACTAGATCGAACTCCACGTTTTTCCCGTCCGGCGAGACCCTGGCGGCCATGCGCGGACGGTTGCCCGCGTCGCAATAGTGCACCAGCGTGAGCTTGTCAGCGTCAACATAAAGCATCGTGACCGGATGGTCGTATTTAGTCGGGTCCAGCGGCGTTCCGGCTTCCTGAATCTCATGGACAAGGACGTTCCCGCGCGAGGTCACGCGCATGGAGACGTGCAGCGGCTTCATATCGGCGCCCATCTGCTTTTTCATGGCTTCCGACATGTCGGTACTCACGGCGCCTTCCCATTCCCCAGCGAGGGCTTTCATGGTTTGAAACGACATTTGCGCCTCTGATTTCGGCGCAGCTGGCTTTTGCGAGTGGTCCATTTGCGCACCGGGTGTTTGCGCGTCAGACTGTGCGAAAGCCATGGTGGTGGAGAGCGCCATCACAACAAGCGACAGCTTAAAACTAAGGGATTTCATATTGGTTCTCCTTGAACAGTTCATTTCTTCTTTGCGCTGCGGGCGTGGGTGCTGCTGATCAGCTCCACACGCCAGCGCGCTTTCTAGTGATGTAGTTAACTACAACACCATATCAGATGTCAAGGTCTTTCGTGAGAACGCCATTGACGTTCAGTCCGGCTGTCCCACTGGGGAGGGGTGCCCATTCATTGCGGGACGAGCGAGAGGATTTGAACCTCCGACCCCGAACCAGATTCCAAACGTTATTGAAACGTCTGGAATCTTAAGGATCGCAACGATCCGGTGTTGAAGTAGTTGCAGGCGTGGATGCTTTCGCCGTCTCGAAATTGCCTCCACGGATGGTACGCGGCTTGAGGACGCGTGACGATTTCTCGGATGGCTTTCACCTTTTATGTACCGTACACTGACAATTCCCCTATTTGTGAGCTTCTCCACCTACAAACCCGCAGCACGGGCAAAACCCTCTTTGCGCAGACCACTCATAGCTGCTCCAGCAACTCAAGTCTCAGCAAACTATCTGCATAAGACAATGTTGGCGCTTCTGGCACTGGCGATACTCTTTTGGGATCTCGGGAAGACGCGGCTGGCGGATTGGGATGAGGCAATTTACGCTCAAATCTCCAAGGAAATTCTCCAGAACCATAATTGGCTGACTTTATATTGGGGGCACGAACACTGGTTTGAAAAGCCTCCCCTTTTCATGTGGGGTACCGCTGTTTTATTCAGGATTTTTGGCATCAATGAAACTGCCGCTAGAGCCGCATCAGCAGTTTGTGGGATCGCGCTTGTCTTGTTGACTTATTCGATCGGGCGAAGGTTGTACACCGCTCAAATTGGGCTCTTCAGCGCTCTGATTCTCCTCACGAGCATTCAATTCGTGAGGGCTTCACGGTTCGGCACCACCGACCTCGTGCTTTGCCTTTGTATTTATTTGTCACTCTACAGTTACGTTCGCGTCCGAACAGGCGCGGATTCTTGGTGGTTTCTGCTTTGGATCGCTACTGCGCTAGGAGTGATGGTGAAGGGCCCGGCAGCGCTCATCGGAATTATCGTGATCGCATTCGATCTGACGTTTAATGGTGAATTCAAGGCAAGGTGCCGAACCACTGACTTCTGGCTAGGTGCTCTCTGCGCATGTCTCATTGCTTTACCTTGGCACGTATTAATGACTGCAACCTATGGCCGAGCATTCATTGATCAGTATTTCTGGTATCACATTGTTGATCGGGTGGTCTCTGATCTTGAGGGCCAGCATACGAATTCGCTTTATTACGCGAAAATACTCGTGCATGGATTTCTTCCGTGGGTGCTCTTTTTGCCATTCGCCTTTGTCTTTGCAATCCGGGAAGATTTCCGCGGGAATTCGCGCGCGCGCATACTCATGCTGGCTGCGGGAATCGTGTTGGGGTTCTATACAGCGGTTCAGACTAGGTTCAGCTGGTACATACTTCCATGTTATCCAGCGCTGGCTATAATCAATGCCGCATATATTGCCCAACTCGGCAAGAGGTACAAATATGTTCTGACCATGTTTTTTGGAGTCGTGAGCGTTGCCTATTGCGCCACATTCTATTTTGCCGCAGTCAGATTCGTACCAGAAGATCCGGTCGTTAGTCTTGTGAATCAACGCAAACAGCAAGAACGGGCACGCGATAATACGACCCTCTATCTTGCAACTCGACGGTCAACTGTCGCCACGCCAGCGGCATTGTTCTACAGCAACCGCCGGTCTCTAGAAATCGCGCACCTTCCTGACGACTTACAACTACTTACCGAGAAAGCGCGCGCCAATGGACACGTGGATGCAATTGTAGAAAAATCGCTTGTTCCGGAAATTTCCGCTCACCTCTTCATCCATGAGTTGGATAGCAAAGACCAGATCGTCTATGTCGAGATAAAGTCGAAGGATTAGTCGAAGGATTAACGGTCACCGAGGTGGATTAGCAGGGTAAGTGACCACCAAGCCGATGCGCACTAACTGTTGCCAACACTAGACCTGGGTATCTACGCCCGTGGGCACCGACCGCTTTTCCCGCCAATTCCATATCCTTGTAGGTGAATCATATGGCGGGTTGCAAGTACAAGTCCGCGTTCCCTCTGTACCAGAGCTTCGGAAAAAATATTTGTCTTTCCCCTTGACATAGCAATTCCACATTGTTAATCTTGATAAATATATGTTATCTTTAAGTAATTATCCAATGTTTTGAATACTTTGCCCCTAAGTCCTTGTAAACAATATACCGGGAAGAAAGTATCCCCCTTAAACCCTTGATTCCAGAGACTCGGGGGAGGGGGGAGGGTACCTGACAATGCCAGTTGAGTACAAAGTTCCTCAATGCCAGCACGTTCGCACCAACGGCGTCCGTTGTGGATCGCCCGCACTGAAAACCAAACCCATGTGCTTCTACCACAACCGCATGGCCCTGCCACTCCAAGTGAGCACCATTCCGTACTTCGAAGACGGCGATGCCATCCAGCATGCAATCTGGAAGGTTGTGCAGGGTCTTCTTGGCCGCCACATCGAACCCAAAGATGCCGGACGCATTCTCTATGCGCTGCAGATCGCTTCTGCAAATCTGAAGCAGACGCGCAACCAACCTAATTGGAGACACGTCGAGCGCGTCGATCCCGTTGCCGACCAGGTGGAGGCCGGTTACGCCTCCTACATGAAATCAATCCAGGACAGGATGCCGCCCATCTCTCAACCGCAGTCCGCCGATTCGAAGGAGAGTAAAGAAAACAAAGTTGCGGTCTGATTCGCAGCTACCTTACAACGATTTGCGGACAGCATGAAATCAGTGCGCTCATTCCAACTTCAAAGTGATTCGCGGGTTGGAACCATGAATCCACGGATGCTGGGATTGGAGAGGAGTTACCGATGAATTCCGCGGGGCAGATTGCGGTGAGATTGATCGTTGTCTTGTTGCTTGTGCCCGTGTCCGCGCTTGCGCAGAATGCAATTGCCACCAACACGGTTCCCAACTATAAACCGATCACAATTTCAGAAAGGGGAAAGTGGTTTGTGGTTTCCACCGTGGGGCCGATGAGCCTATTCGTCGCCGGTCCTTTGAGCGCCGGTTTGGGAACTTGGCGCGACCGCCCTGAAGAATACGGGACGAGCTGGGAAGGCTTTGGCAAACGCTACGGCATCCGCTTGACCGGCGTTTCCACGGGTAACGCAATAGAGGCCTCACTGGGCGCGGTTTGGGGAGAAGACCCGCGGTATTTCAGGTCTCCGGATCAAGCCTTCGGGCCTCGGGTGAAGCACGTTGTCAAAGCCACATTCATGGCCCCTGGAGTCGACGGGCGTTGGCGTCCTGCGTACGCGCGCTATGCGGGAAATATCGGTAACAATTTTTTGTCCAACACTTGGCGCGCGGAGAGCGAGAACAGCGCTGGAGATGCCGTGGTGCGCTGCATTTCGGGAGTCGCCGGCCGCATGGCAGGCAACGCGTTTAAAGAGTTCTGGCCGACCATTAAGAGGAAGGTTTTCAAGAAGTAGTAAGACGGTTTCGAGTTTCGCGTTGAAAAGGCAAAAGCAACGGTAAAAGCTTGCCACGGATTGCACGGATGTGCACGGATAGGCGAAGACCTGACTTGGCGGTAGTAGAATGGCAAGCTCAAAGTGGACCTGCCCGCGTTCTCGCTGGAGTAAACATGACCGAGCAATATCGAAAATTTGTACCCGGCGTTCTTACGGCTGGTTATCTTGTCTTTTACTTGGTTGTTTTGCTTAACAACACCATCTGGTCGGTCGGCGACCAGACGGATGTCATTCGGACCGGAGCGGCAGCCTTCCCCATAGGCTTGTTGTTGTCGTTTATGTATCCCGGCACGAGGGATGGGGCATTTGCCGCAATTTCCATTTGTGCAGTTCTAAATGCTGTAGTCATTTACCTAGTTTCTCGATGGCATGTCCGCTGAATTTCGATCACCAGAGATGTGCGGCCAGCCCCGGAATGCGACTGCTGAGGTAAAATCGAGAGTTGGCCTGACGTGATTGGCCGGCCAAGATTGAAGGAGATTTCCCAGCAATGTCGATTCCCGCAACACAAATGCGTCCAGGCATGATCATTAAACATAATGGCGAGCTGCACTCGGTATTCAAAGTGGAGCATCGCACCCCGGGCAATCTGCGCGCGTTCATCCAAGCCAAGCTGCGCAACCTACGCACCGGCGCCATGTTCGAGCATCGTTTCCGTTCGCCTGACCCCATCGAAAAAGTTTCAGTGGACGAGATCAAGATGGAGTACCTCTACGGCGATGGCGACAACTACCACTTCATGAACATGGAAAATTACGAGCAGATCGCGCTGTCGGCGGAGATCCTGGGCGATGCCGTGGATTACCTCACCAGCAACATGCAGATCCAGATCGAGTTCTTTGACGGCAAAGCCGTAGGCGTGGAGCTACCGCAGACGGTGGACTTGAAGGTCATCGAAACCGAGCCGGGGATCAAGAGCGCAACCGCTTCCAGCGTGACCAAGCCGGCGAAGACCGAGACTGGACTGGTTGTCCAAGTGCCTCCGTTCATCAATGAAGGCGAGACCATCCGCGTGGACACGGCCGAAGGCGCGTATCTGTCCAGGGCGTAAAGCGTTTTCACCATAGAGGCACAGAGGCACAGAGAAAACTGTAGATTAGGAGTATCTGGACTGGGCTCCGATCTCGACAGCGCACTTAAGAACACTTAAGAATATGAAAAAGAAATTGTCTTCCTCTGTGCCTCTGTGGTGAGGCTTCTGTTTTCCATGCTAGCGCGTAAGTACATCGTTCGAGGTCGAGTGCAAGGCGTGGGCTTCCGCTGGTTTGTTGAGCGCGAAGCTTCCGCGCTGGGCCTGGCGGGATGGGTGCGCAATCGCGAGGACTCGACCGTCGAGCTAGTCGCCGTGGGCGAAGAAGGAAAATTGGCGCGGCTTCGCGAGCGGTTGGAGCAAGGTCCGCGGGCGTCGCGCGTAGATGCGGTCGATGAATCCGATGCCACGCCGGAAGACACTGCGGGCAGTTTGAAATCATTTCAGATCCAAGGAGATTGGTAAGCCGATGAGTATGCAACCGGAGCCAGCGCGCGCAATTGATTGTGAACCGCTGAAGAAGTTGATCCGCGAAGTGCCTGACTTCCCGAAGAAGGGCATCCTGTTTTACGACATCACCACGCTGCTGAAGGACAAAAAGGGACTGGCCACGCTGATCGACGCGATGGCGGAATATTACTTCGACAAAGACGTGGACCTGATCGTGGGAATCGAAGCCCGCGGATTTATCTTTGGTCCGGCGCTGGCTTACAGGCTCAACGCAGGCTTCGTTCCCGTGCGCAAGCCGAAGAAGCTGCCCGCCGAAGTCGCGCGCGTAACGTACGACCTGGAATACGGCACGGACACGCTGGAGATCCACAAAGACGCAGTGGCCAAGGGCCAACGAGTGGTGATTGTCGACGATCTACTCGCAACGGGCGGCACCGCGACTGCGTGCGCGCAGTTGGTGAAGTCACTCGGCGGCGAAGTTGCGGGATTGGGTTTTGCGGTGGAACTCGACTTCCTCAAAGGCCGCGAGAAACTGGCGCCGCATGATGTGTTTTCGTTGCTGCACTATTCGAGTTAGAAAAGCGGTCAGCACTCAGCCTTCAGCATTCAGCCGTTAATTAATGAAGATTGCTTACAAAATCGGGCTCGCACTGGTCGGGGTGTTTCTTTTGTGGGTCGCGACTCTTACAGTAAGTTCTTACTTAGCGTTCAGCAATCTGTGCGGCGAAGAATCGTTGGAACGAGTTGAGGGATCTGATTACGTCGCCGAGTTGTATGAGCGTGGCTGCGGAGCCACCACGAGATACGCCTACCACGTGAATGTGCATAAAAAAGGCGGGTCCTTAAAGGCGGGGCTATTCTCTTCCGGCACGATCACATCGGGAGAGGTTTTCACATCGGAGCGTCTTCCAGTCGAGATCACTTGGGTCGGCCCGAAGCTATTGAGAATTGAGACCACTGATAATTCAGCGATCCACAACCGCTATGCTCCCGCGATCGATGGGATTCAAGTGGAACTTGTCGCGCACCACCTGCCTCCTTTGAATCGAAATTAGTACGCTACTTAATCCCGATTATCGCCATCATGCGACCGGTGAATCCTGCCTCTTTTCGATACGAAAAAAATCTATCGGTGTTGCACGAAGTGCATTCGTCGGACGACCAGATTTTTTTTGGATCGAGGCCTGCGTCGAGAAGCTGCCGACGATTGGCTTCCACAAGGTCGAGATGGATCTGCGGGCCGAGATTGCTGTGTCCGGGCGCGCGGGCGGTCATGAACAGCAGCGGATACTTGCGATTGATGGGATCGTCCTCGAAGTAGGGCTTGAAAAGGGCATCGGCGTAAGCGAACTGCGTATGGAATTGGTCGACGACCTCTTCGCCCACCGCATAACAGCACTGCGCGATGCATGGACCGATCGCAGCGCGGATGTTTCGCGGAGCGCTGCCATAAGTGACGCGCATCATGCCCACGCCTTTTTCGACGATGCGCGCGACGGTGCCTCGCCATCCCGCATGAAATGCGCCGATGGCTTTCGTCTTGGTATCGACGAGGAGAATGGGAACGCAATCAGCGGTTTGGATCGAGAGCAGCAGACCGGGAACGTTGGTGATGAGTCCATCCGCGGTAATGGTTCCGGCGGTCGGCTTCGCGCTATCGAGCACGTGAACGATGCTGGAGTGAATCTGCTTGGGGCTGATGAGCGTGAGTTTGGTAGCGCCGGCGGATTTGAAGAATGCCGCGCGATTTTTTAGGACGGTGTCGCGGGAATCGTGCTGCGAGATGCCGAGATTCAGGTCTTTGCGATCGGGACCGAAGGCCGTGGAGTATCCGCCAGTGCGGGTGCTGAAGCCGTTGATCAGCCACGGGAGGTTCCAGTCGGCGCGAAGGATTTCGAGTTTACTCGTTTTGCGTTTTGGTTTCGCCGCTGGCTTGGCGCGCTTTGGAGTTTGTTCCGCATCGCGTTGGGAGCGATGTCGTTCGAGCGCGCCCTTGGGGCGCTTAGCGCGGGTGAAGCCGCCATCGGCGAGAAACTTGTCGAGTTCGGCGATGGATTTGGTTTTGGATTTTGTTGCCACGAGATGATTGTAAATGGGAGATAATCCGGTTCTCAAAAGCTTGAGGTACCTTTCCAAATGAGCATTCGCCTGTTCCTAAGGATTTCTTGTGTCGCGATCCTCGTTTCCTGTTTCGCCATTGAGGCATTTGGGGGCGACGATGCAAGTGGACAAATTCATTACAGCGTGGATCTTTCGCAACCATTTAGTGCCTACACTTTTTCTGAACGTGACAGGAGCTGGAGTGACTCTCTCGTAAGAAAGCTCAAGTACAAAGGCAAGGTGATTCATTTTGTGAGAATTTCGCTTCCATTGAGTGTAGCGAACACAGTGGTCCAAGGGGCTGTTTATCAAGCAATGGAAAAACCTGAGTACTTTTATGTGGTGAATGGCGATGCGATGTTGAGACTAGATGCTAGATGGGCTTACAACCCGGGCGTCGCCGGATTTTCTATGCATGCACCCAAATCTCGGAACTTCATCGTGTGCCTCAATTTAGACGGCGGTGTGCCATTCCTTACAAGTTCGCGTGTACTTAAAGGCAAGGTTTCATGGATGGGTCACGATTGGAATAGACTCAAGTCGCCATAGCTCCTGAATTCAATGCCGTTCCTTGCCCTATCCTGCGCCCGTCCTTTATCATGGTTTGTTGTCTTGATCCCTTATGTATGACGATTTTTACGTAACCGACCGCTGGACGAAGAAGCAGATCCACTGCATGTACCAGGCACTGATCGTGGCGATTGCCACGCGCCATGCCGATGCCATCGACATCAAGTTCCTGGCCGATGGGCGTCCTGTGTGGATCGCCCTGCCTCACGTGGCATGGGTGGAGTACAACCGGCTCACCGGGAAGGTGATCACGGACCCCTTGGCGGTGCATGTGGCCGGACATTACTTGATGGCTGCTATCGAATCAGGCCTGGATAATGGCCGCGAGATGTACACGTTGACCGTGGGCGAGACGCTCCAACATCTTCGCGATGTTTTGAAGGAATTTAATGCCCCGGCAGATGCGATTCCTAAAATAGAAGCTGTTCCGGCCTAGACGAACTAGGCCTTTTTTATTTGCTTCCCTTTCTGCCTGAATCATTAAGGCTTCCTTCAGGAGATTTCAATTATGGTCAGCAGCGCAATCATGAATGATGTGAACAGCTTAATCACCAAAGGCAAGGCCAACGTGTTTCACAATCTCTCTACCGCGGCTTTGGTAGAGCAGAGCATCCGCCGCGGCGAGACCCACATGGCCAGCAATGGCGCGATCGTGGGCGAGACGGGGAAGCGGACAGGGCGGTCGCCGAAGGACAAGTTCATCGTCAAAGATGCGCTCACCGCAGACAAGGTGAATTGGGGAAGCGTTAACCAGCCGTTCACAACCGAGCAATTTGACGCGTTGTATTCCCGTGTACTCGAGTACCTCGGAACCAAGGACCTGTTCGTGCAGCAATTGTTTGCAGGGGCCGATGCGAAATATCGCCTGCCTATCCAGGTGATCACTCAATACGCGTGGCACAACCTGTTCGTGAAGCAGTTGTTTGTGCGGCCGTCGGAAGAGGAGTTGAAGTCACACAAGGCGGAGTTCACAGTGGTTGGGGCGCCAGAGTTCCAGGCCGATCCGCAGCGCGATGGCACGAATTCAGAGACCTTTATCATCACGGACTTCACGCGCAAGATTATCCTCATTGGCGGAACGAAATACGCCGGCGAGTTGAAGAAGTCGATCTTCGGAGTGATGAATTACATCCTGCCGCAGCGTGAGGTTTTCCCGATGCACTGCTCGGCTAATGTCGGCGCGGACAATGTTTCCGCGCTGTTCTTCGGACTCTCGGGAACGGGCAAGACAACACTGTCGGCGGATGCGTCGCGGGGGCTGATCGGCGACGACGAGCATGGATGGTCAGACAAGGGCATTTTCAACTTTGAAGGTGGCTGCTACGCCAAGTGCATAAAGCTCTCGAAAGAAAGCGAGCCGCAGATCTGGAATGCGATCCGCTTTGGCACAGTGCTGGAGAACGTAACGCTTGATCCTCAAAGCCGCGTGCCGGACTATGACGATCAGTCGAAAACTGAGAACACCCGCGCTGCTTATCCGATCGACTTCATTGATAATGCCGTGATTCCCGGTGTTGCGGGACATCCGAAGAACGTAGTCTTCCTCACCGCTGATGCCTTCGGCGTGTTGCCTCCGATATCAAAGCTCTCGCCGGAACAGGCGATGTACCACTTCCTCTCCGGATACACCGCGAAGCTCGCGGGCACGGAGACCGGCGTGACCGAGCCGCAACCGAATTTTTCGACCTGTTTTGGATCGCCCTTCCTGCCGCTGCCACCGAAGGTCTATGCGCAGATGCTGGGCGCGCGGCTAAAGGAGCACAATGCGCAATGCTGGCTGGTGAACACCGGATGGTCGGGCGGTGCATATGGCGTGGGCAAGCGAATGAGCCTGCCCTACACGCGCGCCATGATTACCGCAGTGGTCGATGGTCGTCTGCTGATGGTGGATTATGAGGTTGAGCCGGCATTCGGACTGTCGATACCGAAGTCGTGTCCCGGGGTGCCGTCAGAATTGTTGAACCCGCGCAATGTCTGGAAGGACAAAGCCGCGTACGATCAGCAGGCTGCGTCATTGGCAGAAAAGTTCGCCAAGAACATAGAGAAGTTCGATGTGCCGGAAAATATTAAAGCGGCGGGGCCGAGCGCTGTAAAAGCTTAGCCGCGGATTTACGCGGATTAGAAGAGAAGAGCCCCGCAGAGATTCGGGGCTTTTTCATTCGGCACCTCAGGGGTTAAAGCGCTGCCTTCGAGAGCGGAGTTATTGCAGGCTGAAGCCCTGCGCCACCCCGGTTCTAAGCTATTTCCGTGCGCCACCCAGATTCTATTTTCCAACTCTCCTCGCGTTCTATACTGGTTTCAAATGTTTGCCCGCAAGATCCGCGTGCTCTACAAGAACGAGCCTTGTCCGTTGAAGTGGCTGGACAATTTTTCCATGCGCAATTTTACAAATGATGCGGTCTTCGATGACACGATACCCGCAGGCGATGGCGTGATGGAGATTGGAAGCCGCGTGCCCGTGGAGCGGTTGAAGTCGGCGATGGAAGATTGGTTTAAGAAAAAGGGTTATATCGGGAAGGATGAAGGGCTGGAGGTTTCAGCCGTAGCAGCGCAGGGCTAAAGCCCCCGCTCTTTGATGTATTGCCGCTGCGCGGCAACGTGAATTCAGTCGTCCCTGCGGGACTTGAAATTTTGTAGCCACTGTACCCGGCACTTGCGTGCCGGGCTATTTCCGGCCGTCCCTGCGGGACTTTCATTCGCTATATGGAAATTGCTTGGGTCATGCAAGAAAGATCCCCACGTTAGCTTCGCGAACGTGGGGCACCCCGGATTCGCTCAGGGCAGGCTTCCGTGGGGCACCCTGCGTGGTGGCAAATTAATCGAACCAGTCGGTTCTATAAACGGTCCACCAGCATAAGAGAACGATGGGAATGGCAGCGATAAGTCCCCACATCAACGGCAGGACCAAATCCGCAATGGTGCTGACAACGATGAAGAGCAACCAGAAGATTTTCTTCTTGTCCAAGTGATCGCCGCTAGGCGTCGCCGCGTGGAGATTCTCGGCGTTCGAGTTCGACGGGACGGTTCAGCGGCCGTTTTTTTGCCGCTTCAAGTAGGCCTTCGTCCGTGACCTTCATGATCATGAGAACTTTATCGTCAGTGTATTTGCCGCCGACGGCGAACTTGTTTACCTGAAAGAGCACGGCATCGACGATGCCTTGCGCGTTCTTCTGGCGATTTTCAATGACGCATGCGGCGAGGCGCTCTTTTCCGAATTCGTCCTCTTCGGCGTTGCAGGCCTCAAGGATTCCGTCCGTGCAGGTGATAAGGACGTCACCGGGCTTCAGGGCAACGGTACCGCGCTTGTATTCGGCGCTGGGAAAGAGACCCACGACGGTGCCACCTTCTTCGAGCAACTCATATTCGCCGCTGGCGCCGTGCACAAGGATGGGAGGCACGTGTCCGCAGTTGATGTAATGCAATCCGGAGCGGCGCGTGTCCACCAGGCCGAGAAAACAGCTCAAGTATTTTTCTGACTTAGTGTCGTTGTACATCATCTCGTTGAGAGAGACGGCCAGGACCTCCAGCGAATGCAAGTGCATTACCAGAGCGCGCAAGGTCGCCTGGAGATTGCTCATCACCAAAGCCGAACCTACGCCCTTGCCTTCTACATCGGCGATCACGAGTAACAGCGATTGTGGGCCGAGGCTGAGAAAATCGTAGTAGTCGCCGCCGACCTCGAAACAAGGCTCGTTGAGAACCGCGATCTCAAAACCGGGGACAACGGGCGGCTGGTCAGGAAGCAGGCTGCGCTGAATGCCGCGCGCGAGTGCGAGTTCTTTTTCCAGGCGCTGCTTGATCAACGCATCGCGATGGAGGCGCGCGTTCTCGAGCGCCATGGCGATGTGTCCGCTTAGCTTGACGAGAAAATCTTCGTCTTCGCGGGTAAAATTCGGGCCGGTGCGCTTGTTCAGCAACTGGATGACGCCGACGATCTCATTCGTATGGTGACGCACGGGCAGACACAGCAGGGACTTGGTCTTGTAATTGAATTTTTGATCGAAGCTGGGCTCGAAAAACGGGATTGAGTAAGCATCGCCGGTGTTAACGATCTCACCAGTCTCGGCGACCCGGCCAGCGACGCCGACGCCGAATGGGACGCGGATCTCCTGATGGTCGAGTCCGGAGGCGACAATCGACCAAAGTTGTTTGTTGGCGCCGTCCACAAGAAAGACGCTGCCGCGCTCGGCCTGCACTTCCTGACTGGCGATCTTGAGGATGAGTTCGAGAAGCTCTGCCAGATCGAGCGTGGAATTCAGCAGGCGCGTGGCCTCGAAGAGCAAGGAAAGCTGCGTGATCTGCTTCTGTTGCTCCTGCGCGGCCATGAGATCAGGGACTTTTACTCCGCACATTTCCGCGTACATCCGCCACCATCCCAATAGTTCTTTGCTGGCAGGAGCGGTGCCATAGATGGCGAGCACGGCCATGGGCTTGTCGCCGACCATCATGGGATAACTGGAGATGTGAGTAAGACCGGTGCGCTTAGAGAATTCCTGATCTTCGCCGCCGAATGTTGCCAAGCCGATGTTTTCGATCAGGCGCTTTGCCTGTCCTACTTTTCCGATGACACCCGCGCCGGAGGCGGTGTAATCGTGGCGTCGTGCGCCTTCGAGACCGGCGGAGTGGACCAGGTAAGCGGAGTCAGAGGATGTGTCCCACAACCAGAGTTCGGCGCGTTCGGCTTCGAAATCAGTTATCAACAGAGCGGGAATCTGGGCGAGAAGGTCTTCGACCTTTGCGGAAGCGAAAGATGTGACGAGATTCGCGAACGACTCCACGTAATCTTTGCGCGCCGATTTTGCCTTGCTGGTTGCTGCCGACGACTCCATAGAACGCTTTCCCGAAGATGACACGTGAAGCCCTTTCAAAATTTTCGACTACGGGCTGAGTACGTTTCCCAAAATCGAACGCAGCTACGCCCCGAACTCAAATAGGGCCAGGCCCCGGGAGGAGTGATGAGTGGCCATAACTATATTCGGGAGCAGCAGGCTTGTAAATAAGGAGTTGAGTGAAGCCGATCGGTCAGGGTTTGGGGGCTGTAGCGGCAGCTTCTGCCGGAGTACCCTCGCCGTTGTTGACCAGGTCCTTCAACTCTTTGCTGGGCTTAAAGAACGGGATCTTCTTGGCAGGGACTTCGACGCGAGCGCCGGTCTTGGGATTGCGTCCGACGCGGGGCTTGCGCTGCCGCGTGCGGAAACTGCCGAAGCCGCGGATCTCGATCTTGTCACCGGCACGCAAAGATTTCACGATACTGTCAAAGATGGTTTCGACGATGACTTCGCCGTCCTTGCGGGTGACTTCCGCCAGGCTGGAAACTTCTTCGATGAGGTCCGCTTTGGTCATAGGTTGTCTAAGTCAGCTATTCCACTAGAATTAGGCGATTCCGTCAAGCGGGGCTTTAATGCTGCCGTCCCATGAGGGACTAGGGTGTTGGATCTTATCGTAACCCGCCACTTCCGTGGCGGGCTAACCTATTCCGCCCCTTCGGGGCTGTTGATGACCTCAGGGGCTAAAGCCCCGTCGTGTTAGCGACTCTCGGCACGACTGAAGTCGTGCCCTCTCAAGGCCTCAGTCGTGCCTACGGCACTTGGAAATGCGTTCGACCGAGACCCGGCACTGAGTGCCGGGCTATTATCATTCGCCCCTTCGGGGCTGTTGATGAACTCAGAAGCCAGAGACCCGGTTTATCTTGGCGACTCTCCCAAGGGTATCGGCTCGCCGTGTTGCCGCATCGCCTGGATGTGCCCCCCGATTGCCTCGCGCATATTGACCTTCGTTTCTTCCCGAGTGGCGCCGGTAGTAACGCAGCCGGGAAGGTCAGGCACATAGGCGCTGTATCCAGTCGCCGTCTTTTCGTAAATTACAAGGTACTTCATCCTACCGCCACAAATAATAGAACCCGATATTACTCTGCATCATCTTGGTGCGGTCTGGAATGAGATCAGAGATGTCACCGAAGAGGATGTCGGCCAATGTGCGCTTGTCCTTTTCAGGACGCACGAGCGTGGGCTCACCCTTGATGCCCACCGATTTCGCCGTGTCATCGACGGTAGCCTGGAAGTCACCGAGTTGGTCGATCAGTTTCAGCGGCAGTGCTTGCTGGCCGGTCCAGACGCGGCCACTTGCGAGCGGCTTGAGGTCGTCGTCTTTCATCTTGCGGCCTTCGGCGACGTCATGGATGAACTGTCCGTGCATGTCGTCGATGATGCCCTGCATATAGGCGCGCTCCGCCGGAGTCATGTCGCGAGCTGGATTTCCAGTGTCTTTCAGTTCGCCGGCCTTTAAGGTGACATCTTTCAGCTTGGCCCAGCGAAGCAGGTCGCCGTAGTTATACCACTGCGCGATGACGCCGATGCTGCCGACAATGCTGCCGGTGTCGGCAAAAATCTTGCTGGTGCCGACGGCCACATAATATGCGCCGCTGGCGCCGACGGTACTGATGGAAGAAACGATGGGTTTTTTCTTGCGGTCGCGTATGCGGCGCACGGCCTGATACATCTCCTGCGAAGCTGCCACGCCGCCACCCGGAGAATTGATGCGAACGATGATGGCCTTGACGGAATCATCGTCGTCATAACGCTTCAGATCTTTGATGAATTGTTTGGAGTCGATGAGGACGCCTTCGACATCCACGACGGCGATCTTGTCACCAAAGCCGGATGCGAATTCTGTTTTGTGGTCAGCTTTCACGGCGAAATAGACCACCGTGAATACGGCCATCACGAAGAGGAAGAATGCGCCTCCTCCGATTACGACCCAGAGCAGCGTGCGGGAGCGGTTCTCATTCTCAGGCATACGGGATATTAGTTTAGCGCGATTTCTGCTGTGGTGCGGTTTGCAGCCGGTTGAGGGCAGCCAACACCTCTTCGCTGTGCTTACTGGGATTCACGCCGGTGAAGACCTGCGCAATCTTGCCGTCGGGATCAATGATGAAGGTATTGCGTTTGGCGATCTTCGTAACCATTAGGTTCATGTCAGAGCCGTAGGCTGCGGAGACTTTCACGTCCTTGTCGGCAAGGGTCTTGAAGGTGAGGCCCTCCTTCGAGCAGAAACTCTTGTGGGAATCGGCGTTGTCGGCACTGACGCCAAGGACGACGGAGTTCAGCTTCTGGTACTGGTCTTGATCTCTCTGGAAATTGTGCGCCTCGACGGTGCATCCGCTGGTGAAGTTCTTGGGATAGAAATACAGCACTACCCATTTGCCACGGTAATCCTTGAGGCTGACGGGCTTGCCGTCTCCAGAGTTGAGGGTGAAGTCGGGAGCTTGGGCGCCGACTTTGGGAAGATCAGAGGCGAACGAAAAGATGGACAGCAACATAGCAGTAAAAAGAATTCTCATTGTCTTTCCAAACCAGAATCTTTCGATCAGTCTGCCACGATTGTAATTCCTGCGATGTCCGCCTTGGTGAATATCGGATCACCATCGAGGAGCAGGCACTTGCCGGCATCGAGAGCGAGGCAGGTAGCGCCTGCAGCGGCCATGGTTTCGATCGTCTTCAATCCGATGATGGGCACGTCAAAGCGCATGTCCTGATTTGGCTTGGCCACTTTCACTACGGTTAGCGAACGGCTCAATGTGGAAGCGTCTGCCGTTAACGCGGACATGATGTGCCCGGCACGTGCGATGGTGGCGTCCGTTCCTTCCATCGCTTCGGCGCTAACGCACGCGGACCCGGCGATGACCACCGTCTGTCCGATATCGAATTGCGCAAGATGGCGGGCGACGTCGCGTCCGTAGTTGATGTTGGCGAGTTCCTGCTCATTCGGAGCACGCTTTGTCAGGACGCCCGGCTTGGCCAGCAGAGGCTCAAGATACGAAGTGGAATCGATGAGTGTGATGCCCTCGTCGGCGAGGACTTTGGCGACAGCGCCGAGAAGCGAATTGGTGTTGCGAGTGCCGAGGGACATCAGCAACTTCGCCAACTTCCAGTCAGGGCGGATGCTGGAGAAAATCTGCTTGTGCTTGACCTGTCCGGCCATAATGGCTTGGGTTACGCCCTCGTGCTTGAAGGTGTCGATCAGCTTAGAGAGTTCACCGAGGGACATCCAGTGGACGGATTTGGCGCCGCGATGTTCAATCTCTGGAAATGTCTCTTCGTTGATAGCGGCGACGATCACGTCAGTGCCTCGGGCGCGTGCAGCGTCGATGAGCAGCAGCGGGAAGGTGCCATTGCCGGCGATGAGTCCGAGTTTGGGTGGAATGGACAAAGTGAATGAAGTTTAAACCACAGAGAGCACGGAGGGCACAGAGGGATACGATTCAAAGACAAGAGCCAACATGGCAGGTTGTGGTCTCATCGTAAAAGTCATGCAAATTGGCCCAAAGCGCGAGGCCACCCTTTGGCTAATTGGCGTATTGGTGTTAATGGCACCCTACTTCTTCGGCTCCAATCAAATCCAAAGCGCTTCGACTGTGGCTATCTTCGCTTTAATCACGTCATGTCTTTTTGTGCCATTGCTTTGGATGAAATTCAGAAAACGAGATAATCCGGCTCCAACTTGGTTGAAGGTGCTCGCTACTTGCTCGTTCTTCGTTGCCGGCATGCTCTGGACGATTTCTCTTCTGGGCTGGGCTGCCTGGTACAAGTAAAAAAGGAATTGGCCACTATTGGCATCTACTTAATAATCCCCCGCTCCGACTTCTCCAGAAACTTGATCAGCGCGGCGATGTCTTCGTTGGAATCGGATTCTGCCTTGAGTTGCTCGAGTGCCTGAGTCGTATTGTTGCGCTTGATGATCTTGTAGGCGCGCTGGATCTTGTCGATACGTTCTTTGGAGAAGCCGCGGCGTTCGAGTCCGATGGCGTTGATGCCAAATGTTGCAACCTCGCGTTTGGCAGCGGTTTTCGTGAATGGAAGGACGTCTTGAGTGATGGTGGTTCCGCCACCGATGTAGCAATGCGCGCCGATGCGCACGAACTGATGCACGGGGCCGAGCGCGGCCAAAACCGCATATTCTTCGACGATGACGTGTCCGGCGAGTGTGGCGCCGTTGACCAGCATAGCGTAGTCGCCGATCTGGCAGTCGTGTCCGATGTGCGAGTAGGCCATAATGAAAGTGTGATTGCCGACGCGGGTGATGCCGCCGCCCTTTTCGGTTCCTCGGCTGATGGTGACGGATTCGCGGATGATGTTGTGGTCGCCAATCTCGAGGCGGACGTGTTGTCCTTTAAACGTGATGTCCTGCGGTTCGAGGCCGAGAGCGGAAAAGGGGAAGATGCGGTTGTTCTTGCCGATCTTCGTTGGGCCGTGGATGACGACGTGGGAAATGAGTTCGCAGTCTTCGCCCAGTTCCACATCGGGGCCGATCACGCAATAAGGGCCGACGGTGCAGGAGGCGGGGACCTTGGCTTTGGGATCGACGATAGCTGTTGAGTGGATCGGCAAATGTTTCCTCAGGGGCTAAAGCCCCAGATCTATTTTGTCCCTCTATGCAGGGCTGAAGCCCCTTCGACTTCGCTCAGGGCAGGCTCTGCGCCATCCTGAGCTGTCGTCCCTACGGGACTCGGGTAATTGTTGAACTGCTACCCGCCACTTCCGTGGCGGGCTAACCTATTTCGCCCCTTCGGGGCTGGTGAATACATTCCCACTTTCGGGGCTGGTGAATACATTCCGCACTTTCGGGGCTGTGAACCTCAGGGGCTAAAGCCCCAATCCATCTAGTCGCTTGCGGCACGGCTGAAGCCGTGCCCTTTCAAAGCAAAAACTCCGTAATCGTCAGCATCGCAGGCGGCGCAAACATTCCGCACGATCACGTCATTGCCAGCAGAGCGGTGTCCAAAGGGATGCTTCGCTTCGCTCAGGATGACAAACTACCGATCCACCAGCGCGCAACTGATCACGGCTTCGCAGGCGAGTTTTCCGTCCACAAGAGCTTTGCCTTGCATTTTTACTGCGTTTGAGCGCCAGACGATGACTTCCACCTCGAGGCGGACCTGGTCGCCGGGAGTGATGGGCTTGCGAAACTTGGCGCGCTCGATCCCGGTGAAGACCATCAGTTTGTGGTCGCGGTCGGGGATCTCGGTCAGCAGCAGCGCTCCGCCGGCCTGGGCCATGGCTTCCACGATCAAGACTCCGGGCATAATGGGGTAATTGGGAAAATGTCCGTTGAAGAATTGCTCGTTGGCGGTGACGTTCTTGATGGCAACGATGCGCTTCCTGGGCTCGATCTCAATGATGCGATCGATGAGCAGCATTGGATAGCGATGCGGCAGGATCGCCTGAATCTCAGTGATAGTCAGAGATGTGGCCTTGTTGTGGCTGTCCGCTGCCGATGATGTAACGGGAGCTTGTACGGCGCCCGGCTTGGGAGAGTTAGTCATAACGTTGGGCAATCTTTGAACAGTAGCAACTATAGTAGCGGCACAGTGTTAATGTGTAACCGCAAATTATAAAGGAAGCTGCATCCAGAACAGATGAAGACGGGCAAAGCAGTGGCAAAAGCAATGTCGGCGAGAAATGAGAATAGCGGAGAAGAGCTGGTGCGCGCGGTGTTGAGACTAATCGAGTCTCGGCAAAAAGAGATGCTCCACGACCTGCAAGGGCTAGTGGAGTTCGAGTCGCCAAGCTCCGATAAGGCGGCTGTGGACTTGCTGGGAGCGCATTTGGGACGGGAATTCGCGGACATGGGCGGCGAGGTCACGGTATACAGCGTGGTCGCATTCGGCGACCATCTGCGAGTGGACTTCGCCGGTGCAGCCAAGACAAAACCTGTGCTGCTGCTGGGACACTTCGATACCGTGTGGGAGATCGGCACGCTGAAAACCATGCCTTTCAAAGTCGAGAAGGGGCGTGCATGGGGTCCGGGAGTTTACGACATGAAGCTCGGGATCGTGATGATGATGCACGCCATTCGCGCACTGCGAGAAGTATTCGGTGGCGTGCTTCCTTATCCCGTCCGCGTCTGGTTGGTAACGGACGAAGAGGTGGGGAGCGATTCGTCGAGGAAGATCACCGAGCAGCTGGCGAAGGATTCCGCAGCGGTTTTTGTCCTTGAGCCGTCGCAAGGGCTGGAAGGCGCAGTGAAGACGTGGCGAAAAGGTGTGGGCAGCTACACGGTAAGAGTGCTGGGTAAGGCGTCACACTCCGGAGTAGATTTTGACAAGGGCGAAAGCGCGATCCTGGAATTGGCAAAACAGATCACAAAGATCGCCGAATTCACTGACCTCAAGCGCGGAATCACCGTCAACCCTGGCGTGATCTCCGGAGGGACACGAGTGAATGTGGTCGCGGCAGAGGCTTCGGTCGCGGTGGACGTGCGCGTCGAAAAGCTGAAAGACGCCGCTCTGATCGAGAAAAAGTTTCGCGGGCTGAAGCCGTTCAATAAAAAATGCAAGCTGGAAATTGAGGGTGGAATCAATCGTCCGCCGATGGAGCGCTCGGAAAAAGTACTGAAGCTGTATCGCAGGGCTTCTGAGTTGGCGCGCGAGATCGACAAGAATTTTGTCCTAAAAGAGAAAGGCACCGGCGGAGGGTCTGATGGCAACTTCACTGCAGCGCTGGGGATTCCGACGCTGGATGGGTTGGGAGCGGTCGGCGAAGGAGCGCACGCGGTGCATGAATCGGCTCTGCTGAGCGAGATTCCACGTAGGACGGCGCTGCTGGCGGGGTTGATAGGAACTGCTTTGAATGATTAACAAATGTCGTTCCCGCCTGTGGCTTCGCCACAGATGGGGCACCCAAGTGACAACTAACTGAGACCGCCAGTGTTAGAATATCCAGAACAAGTGGAGGCAGTATGTTTGGTGGGAAGTTAGGTGTTCCGGAATTGTTGGTGTTGTTGGCGATTGCATTGCTTGTGTTTGGTCCCAGCAAGCTGGCGGACTTGGGCAAGGGTCTGGGCGAAGGCATCAAGAACTTCAAGTCTGCGGTAAAAGAAGGCGAAAAAGACGCGGAAGTTGGGTCGGAGAAGAAGTAGCTTTATTTCTGCGTCTCGCGTCTATGTATCTTCTCTCCCGCGCCGCTCGGTGCGGGACTGTTTTAATCAATCACAACTCTCCAAATCAATCACAACTCTTCAAAAAATGAGTGGGCGATTCCGCCCGCCAATTTATTTTGCTGGTCTGTTCTTCGGAAGATAGTTCCGCTATGGATAGGGCGTAAAGACAGCCAGCATGCAGCCGTCGTTCAGCTTCTGCGACTTGGCTTTGAATCCGTTGATCACGCCTGATTTTGCCTGGAGAAGAACGAAGGTCTGCAGGTATCCGCGGGAGACAAAATCCAAATACAGCTGCTGGTTCCATTCCAATCCGGGAGGAAAGAGCTTGTCGCCGGTGATCCCGATCAGTTCAGAGGCGTTATATCCCAAGAGTTCGCAGAGGCCGGGGCTGGGATGCAGCCAATGGCGGTCGGCGGAAAAGAATACGAAATACTTCTGCCCATCGGCTTCTGGATGCTTGTAATCAAGCGCACACTTAGGACTAGACGCCGGAGCGAATGACATAAAATCTCATTTTTGACTGTGGGTGGCACAACAAGGGTAGCAGAACCTAAGGTGCCTCATAAAGCACGAATTGGTGAGAGGGTTTGAAATATCAAGGACGACGGCGTTCTTGGGATTGCGCTGACAACATCGAGCGGTATCGGCGACGCCTATTCTGCCGGGCCGCCCTGTTAAGGTCACTGAGGCTGTACGAGATTTGTCGGTATCGATTGGCTTCATCCCGCAGTTTGCGGCCGAGTTCACGCAGCTTCTGTGACTGCAGCCGGGTGCTTCGAGCAGCCTCAATCAATTCATGCTGATAGCTTTCCACGTCTCCCCTGTGGACTTTTCAATTATTAGGATGGTTGAAATGTCCTGTCCAGATGGAACGCCACTGCGATTTGCAGGGGAGAATCTGAGTCTTGGGCCAGACATCTAGAATGGATCCAGCTGTGGCCGAGATTCTCTTCCGGCCTACAACCCTCGTTTTCCAGCCACGCCGTTAAGAGTTTCTCCTGCGTTTAGCCAGGTCCATCGCCTTGCGAAGACTTTCGTTCATCTGCAGGGAACAATTTAGCAGCCGCTTTGCTTCAACCTCCAGCCGACGCGCGTTGGCGGTGAGGTCCTTAGCCTGCGACTCACGCATGACCCTGGGGGCGGGGGTGCCTGTGGATAAGAGCGGACGAGTCCGGAACCACTCGTCGATCTCTCGCCGAGACGAGATCACTGCCGATTTATTGCGAGGGTCGGGGCGTTGAACGGGAAACCCAAACTCGTGTTCCCATCGCTGCAACGTGCGAATGCCGCGTCCCGCATATTCTGAGATCTCTTTCCAAGTGTAAAGAGTCCCGATGGGTAATCCGACGCTCTGTGGTCGCTTTTTCGCTGGCGTCTGCATTTTTATGGGAAGGCGTGGACTACCGGACCTTGCTGTGGATTTGCGCATGGACCAACTCCTTGCGCACAAACCGTCTTACAAGCCCCCTGACTTGCTAAGGATTTGCGCTTGCTCACTTTTTGGGCACGCATAAACCTAAGGTACTCAGGACTTTGCGCACACGAAGTATTCTCTCTCAAGAACTCAGCAGAAAGTTACTAAAGGACAATATCATTTCAGGAATTTGGACATGTGGCGCAGTTTGGCGCACTAAGTGCATATCGAGAATTACCCTGCCGAAACAAAGTCTTCGCAAAGCAACGTCAACGCGGGTGGGGGATTTCTAAACAACAGAGCAGCTGATTCAAAGAGCCTGAAGCACTTGGGCTACGGAGGGACTCGCAGCATGTCACGGCCGAAGAAAACGAAAGTGCGCGAGATCATGACTGAGAATCCCTCGACGGCGGAGATGGAGAGCACGATCGAAGAGATTGCGACGATGATGAAAGAAGAAGATGTCGCCGCCATACCCATCATCGATGAAGATGGGGAGCTAATGGGCCTAGTGACCGACCGCGACATCGTGGTGCTGTGCATTGCGGAAGGACATGATGCTTCCGAATGCCGGGCGGAAGATATCATTCGCGCGCATTTGAAGCGTGGCGCTGCAATGCAAAGTGCAAGTCCGGAGATGGATGAGGCGGAAGCTGCCCTCATCTTGTCAGAAAACCAACCGCAATGCCTGCCGGTGCTGGAGAAAGGACGGCTGGTGGGAATGATTTCTTTGAACGACCTTGGTAAGAGCGGTAGGGAACGTGATCGCGTGCGGAATCGGGCGATGCCGCGAAAGAAAGCTAGTTAGTGAGGCGTCCGCACGAGGGCCTAATACAATCGAAAACTGACTTCCACATACATCTGAACGGGAATCGGGCGGCCATTTTTGGTCGCTGGCTCAAAACGCCAATTGCGGACCGCGGCGATGGCTTGCTCGTCGAGTCCCATTCCCAG